>JAITAZ010000158.1 GCA_031283825.1 Planctomycetaceae bacterium
GCAATGCCTTGCGTCTCATTGTTCGATCAAAAGATCACCGATAGAGACGCAAAGCATTGCGTCTCTACATTGGGTTTAGAAATTTAAAAACGCTAAAAGTCCCTAATAAATTGTTACAACGCAAAATCCAAAATAAATTTTCCGAATAATATTACATAATTCAGAATTTAAAAACCGTGAACAGTTACAAATTCTGCCGAAATATTGCTTACTTTTTATGCCGGTTTGCGTCAAAATGTGAAATCACAATTTGCGGAGTTTGTTTTTTTTCTTCTTTCAAAGAAATAATTCTGCGAAATGGTAAAAATCGTTAAAATCGGTCTTGCTAAAATAATCGTAAATTTGTATTCTTACAAGTTAAATTGTAACGGTCAGACTAATATTAAAGAATAGCTAAATTAGAAACCTCATAATCATAATTTATCTTGCCTTATTTTTAGTTTGATCCGTATTTACCGAATGTTCAAAAGAAAAAAGTAGAATTATTGTACAAAAATCTACTTGCATGTTCTCAAACAGATATTACACTTCGTGTGAGTATATGCGAAAATAATTAAAGGAACGCAAATTAAATGAAAAAAAACAGTTTGCCAATTTTACTGATTATAACCGTTTTAGGGATTAGCTTCGGAATTTTAATTATCCGCGAAGTATTTGGTCAACAACCCGCGTCAATAAATAGAACCGAACAACCAAACCAAAATTTGCCGATATTACAAAATCCAACAACCAATCAATTGCCTGAAAATTTCCATCACGTAGTTAATCCGAATCAATATCAATATCAAAATCAACCTCGACAAGTAATAGTACGACCTCCGGCAGAACCGCCAAAATGGTTAGTCGAATTTACGCCAATCGACGACCCAACAAATCCATCGCAAAAAATTATGGCAATCACCGTCGTCGATCCCGAATCCAAACGAATCCTAATTTATCACGCCAATTTATCATACGGAGCATTAAAATTTATCAGCTCGCGCGACATATTGCCAGACATAACACTCGGAGAGTACAATGCCGTCTCTCCAACTCCTCGCGAAATCACGGCAGAAATATAACGACTCAAAAATAATAAACAATAACAACTCGACATAAAAATAATTCCATAATATCGGTTTGCAAAATTGATTTTCAAACTTATACAACTCGTACTATGAATTTCAGTAATCAAAAAGCATAAAACCTCGACACTTTCCGAAAATAAACAGTCCAGCTCAAACCGAAAATTCAATCGTGAACAGTTTAAAATGCTATAAACAATTTAAAATTTAGTAACAAGATGAGTTCAGAATATTACACGCTTGAAAAAGTTGCGGAAGTTTTAGGACTTCCAACGGCAGAAGTAAATCGTCTTCGCGAAAAAAGCGAGCTTCGCGCCTTTCGCGACGGCGCCTCTTGGAAATTTCGCAAAGAAGAAGTTGACAACATGCTCGCCGAAAAAATTAAAAATCGCAACAAACAACAAAATAACAACAACGACGAATTCTCCATAAACGGAGAAACAAATAATAACGACGCCGGAAATGATGATTTCGAATTGCTCGTCGGAGACGATATCGTCGAATTGCCAGACGACGACTCACAAGTTACAGACGCCTTCGACGCCGCAATGGAAGACGGTTTCGAATTCGATGAAGAACTAATCGACGCACCAGCGGCAAAAATCAACGATTCAACGAAATCAGAGTCCGCATCGTCCCACATAGAACAATCAAACGTTCAATCTACGCCAAACGCCGAAATTAAAATCGCCGATGAAAAACCAATATTTAACAATGACGACAACATATTCTCCCTAGCTGAAGACGACGATCTCGTTTTAGCCGACGACGATCAGCCCAAAATTCAATCCAACATTCAACCGGCAATCAACGAGTCGAAATCAATAGCGTCAAACGACGACGATTTGGTTTTCGCAAAAGAAGAACTATCACTAGCAGACGACGACGGATTGACTTTAGACGACGGCTTAACCCTAGACGACGGACTGATTTTAGCGGAAGAACCAAAACAGTCTAACGCTAGTTTATCGATTAACAAATCGGCAGAAAAAAGAAACGAAAAAATTTCAACGGAAGATAATCTCGACGACGAATTGTTAAAAAGTTTTTCACAAGGAAACAATCTTGACAGTTCGACGTCTAATCTTGCATCAAACGAAGACGAGTTGTTTGAACTCGAAGATAACGGCAGTACATCGGCTTCAGCTTCAGCTTCGTCGAAACCGGCGGAGGAAAAAGTCGTCTTTGAGCAACTAAGCGACGACGATGATTTTCTTGAATTGATTAACGACGACAGCTCGACAGATTTTATTAACGAAACTATAGACGGAGCAGATCAATTTAAACTCACGCCGGATACGATAACTTCTACTAGCGAAGATTCGGAAAGTACGTCGCAGTTGATACCGCTCGACGAGAACAATTCGTTTACAAATCAACCGATAGTCGCCGGATTGGAAACGTCGTCGCCGTTTGGCGGTAATATGACTTTGGATTCAAACAGCGGCATTAACGAGTTCAAACCGTCAACTCAAACGTCCGGCGTTACGTATCAGGAAGTGCAATATTCGCCGTTTATTGTCGGCAGCTTTATCGCCGCCGCCGTCTTTTTGATTTTGCCATGCGTGATGTTGCTAGATTTAATCGCAAATATTTGGGGATGGAACGAGTCAATTTCAATAAATAGTCCGATAATAAATTTGATCGGAGGATTCATCGGAATTACAAAATAAGTAATAAATCAGTGGAATATTTTTTTTGTCCGATGAGTTTCAAATCAACGATTAAACGGCTTAATAGATAAAACAAATTGTAACCGTTCACGGTTTTTTAAAAAACTATATTATTTTTTTGGGTAACTGTTCACGTTCAAAAGAAAAAATCCTACGCCCTGAAAGGGCAATCAACAATAGCGTAGGGCAACGCCCTACGTTAGTATTTCCACGACAAACGAAGCCCTGAAAGGGCGACAGCAAATTTCAATTTTACAAAGCGGCTTGCGCCCTTTCAGGGCTTGTTTTTCTAGGCAATTTCTACGTAGGGCGGCGCCCTACGCTATTGCTAGACGCCCTTTCAGGGCTTAGGAAATTTTTCTCTTGTGCGTGAACGGTTACAAATATTTCACAATATATTACAAATTTTTTTACTTTTTTACTTAATAACTCATGTTACGCACTTGCTGCCCCTGATCAAT
>JAITAZ010000509.1 GCA_031283825.1 Planctomycetaceae bacterium
AGAATTATTCTTACCAATAATTGTTACAATAATATTCGTACAATATCATTTCTTATTAAAAGTCAACAAGAAAAAATAATTGGCAATTATTCAGCCGCAGATTTTTAAGGGACATTAAGGACGCCGTTGTTTGAAAATTGGAAATTAAAGACACAAAATTTTAGGTATTTTAACCGTTTTAATAGAACAAATAAAATGCTCTTGCATCTATTTGTGAATTTGTTATAATCCCGCAATTCATTTTGGTAGAATAACAGTTATGGAATTTCAACGCAATACCATTTACCAATTTTGAAAACTTATTTGCGCACTGACCCTAAAGTATTTCGGCGATATAAAGGCGTAAAGGTCTGCTTTCTGACAGACAAGCAGGCGGCGTTACCCGAAAATTAAAGTGTGAATAGTTTAAAATGCATGTAATTATATTTGAGGATCCTTTTGTATCTCAACTTTTTCCAGTAACAATAGCGCGATCTGCGTTTTCAATAAATGTTGGTTCGTATTGTTTATTGGATTTGGCGAAACGATTTACAAATAACATAGAAACGATAGTTCGACCTTATCTTCGCGAGATAGTCAAACTGGACTATTCTGAAATTTTGTTATCAGACGACATTGAGCGTTCTGATACGGTGTTGATCTTAAACGCGCGAATTGTTCCTCATGTAGTTACGTTTGACAAGTTGCGGAGCGTGGTTGAGTCTGGTCAGGTTGGGGTTGTTAGCAATGAGCGCGAGGTAGTTTGTGCGGTTTTGAATCGTCAGAATGCGTTGCCGTCAGGGCGTCTCGGCGTATCTCAATTGTTAGGAATTATTGCCGACATGAATCTACCGCAACTCGACATTGATATACCAATATTAGAATATGTTCATGATATTGTTCGATATCAAGTTCTAGTGATGAATGATAATTTAGAGGATCGATTGAAACGCGGCGGCTACAAGGAAACGTCGGATGGAGTATTTGTTGCTGGCGAATCTCCGTTGGGACAATTTTGTGCAACCGACACGAAAGCAGGTCCGATTATATTCGAGTCTGGCGTGAGCGTGGGACATTGTTCGTGTTTTCGCGGACCAGTTTACGTTGGACAAAATGCAAGAATAAATGAGATGACATCGTTAAAGGATGCGGTAACGCTTTGTCATACGTCGAAGGTTGGCGGCGAGGTTGAGGCGGCGATAATTGAGTCCTATTCGAACAAGCAGCATCATGGATTTTTGGGTCATAGTTATCTTGGCAGTTGGGTAAACTTGGGCGCTGGAACATGTAATAGCGATTTGAAAAACACGTATGGAGAAGTAGTAATGGAATATTCAGGCAGGAAAGTAAAAACAGGAATGCAATTTGTGGGAAGTTTTATCGGAGACTACGCAAAAACTGCGATTAACACGAGTATTTTTACCGGTAAAACAATCGGAGCGTGCAGTATGGTTTATGGATTTGTTACAACAAACGTGCCAAGTTTTGTAAATTATGCGAGATCTTTTGGACAAGTTACGGAAACGGCAATTGAAACGTTAGTTCAAACGCAAGCAAGAATGTTTTCAAGAAGAGGAGTCATTCAAAGACCATGCGACATACAATTATTAAAAGACGTTTATGAAATGACAAAACACGAAAGACAATTAGCAAGCGAACCATTATCGTTGTAATAACGCAAATCAATTTTTACAAGTTAAAAAATTATAGAATAATATTTTATTATGAAACAAATAGAAAAAATTTCAGAGAATCAAAACTATACTGCGGCAAATGTAGGAAAATTAAATGAATTGACGGATTACTCTTTTATTCACGTCAAGACAAAGCAAGAAGTTAGAGGTAAAGTTTTTGTCAATAAAGCGACAAAATCTACTGGAACAGAAATTTCGTTTACAGTTTTACCGCCTCAAACTGAATTGCCGTATTTTCATTTTCACAACAAAGATGAAGAGACTTACATTATTTTAACAGGTTCGGGATTCTATCAAGTTGACGACGATTGTTTTTCTATATCAGAAGGAAGCGTGATTCGAGTTGCGCCTAGCGGAAAAAGAGGTTTGTGCAATACGTCCGACGTAGAAATGATCTACATCTGTATTCAGTCAAAAGAAAATTCGCTAGAAGAACACACAACCGACGACGGCGAACGAGTCGCAGTCGAACCAAAATGGAGAAAATAATTTTAACGTAATAGGTCGAGTGCAAGCGAATTGTCGCACCCAAGCGAGGTTTGTTTGTCATTGAGCGCAGACAAAATGGCTTACATTTATCGTTACAATAAATATGTTTTTTATAGTATATTTTTTTGTAATATATCAGTGGAATTATTTTTTATTTTGCAACTAGCTGTAGTTTTTTGTAACCGTTCACGGAATTTTTTATTTTTTTATCGCAAAATTAAAACGCAAATAGTTACAAATTAGCAATCGTAGAGACGCAATGCCTTGCGTATCATTGTTCGATCAAAAGATCACCGATAGAGATGCAAGACATTGCGTCTCATTGTTCGATCAAAAAATCACCGATAGAGACGCAAGACATTGCGTCTCATTGTTCGATCAAAAGATCACCGATAGAGACGCAAGACATTGCGTCTCATTGTTCGATCAAAAGATCACCGATAGAGACGCAAGGCATTGCGTCTCTACATTGGGTTTAGCAATTTTAATCCGAATTTAAAAACCCGTGAACGGTTACACTTATTGATCCCAAATTTATGTCTAGGACTTTCAGTCCATCTCTGTTTTTTGTTAAGGTTTAAAGTAGGCTCTTGAAAGACAAATTACCTCATTAAAAATATGCGGTTGTTCCCCCCTACTTGTCAAATATGTATTTTACGTTACCTTATTACGCCTTCGTTGCTTGGATGGCAAATCGATTTTTTTAGGTTTGTGAAAAGGAGTTTTGTCAAGTCTGTTGAGATATTATTTCAGTAGGCTTTAGTTGATATCACAACTATTCAAGTAGATAGACGATCATTAGTCGCCTAACTACAAAACAGTTAAACTCAAATTAGTTAGTTTAAATTTGAAAATACAATATTTTAAAAGGTCAAGTGAGGGAATAAAATCATGTCTAGAGTTTGTGAAATTTGCGGCAAAGGTCGAACTATTGGAAATAGCGTTGAAACTCGCGGTAAAGCGAAATACTTAGGCGGCGTCGGTACAAAAATAACCGGAATTACACGCCGACAATTTCTGCCAAATTTACAGAACGTTAAAGCGTCAATGCCAAACGGCGAAACAAAAACCGTAAAAGTTTGCGTCCAATGTATTCGCTCCGGCGCCGTTAAGAAACAAGTAAAAAATACGCCTTTCAAACTAATCCGAGACTTGGCGTCAACCGCCGCCTCTACAACAAAAAATACAAAAACTACAAACACAAAGAAAAAACTCAAAGCCGTTTAATAAAAAATCTCTATTATTACAACTCGCGCTTGATTTTCAGCGACTCAAAAGCTATTCAGTAAAATTATTTTTTAAACTCAAAATAATCGGTATTCGCTAAAAATCTGAGATTATTCACGTTTAAAATTTCGTAACTCATGTTACGCACTTGCTACCCCAGATCTGGTAGGCGACCGTAGGTTCGCAACCTTTCGCCGAAAGGTAGCGTCGGCGTTAGCCGACGGTAAATCTGAAATGATTTTAATTATTGTCGAA
>JAITAZ010000587.1 GCA_031283825.1 Planctomycetaceae bacterium
CCTAATTTTAATCTTGTTCTTTTAACATACAGCATTTTTTGTATTTTTTTCCGCTTCCGCATGGGCAAGGGTCGTTTCTGCCTACTTTGTTGCCGGCGTTTTTTCTTATCTGGTCGAATTTTTGTTGCTTACTTGACCAAATCATCGCATCGCGTAATTTTTCTATTCTTTCACGCTGTTCTTTTGTTGCGCCTTCGGCAAAAATGTCGTATTCGGGCGCAACTGGATTTTCTATCGCCTCGTCGAAATCGTAATTATGTTTTTCAATTTCTTCGTCAATTCCCTCCGGATCCGGATGCGTAATTTCACCGAAATCAAAATCGCTGTCATAACCTCGAGATAATAACAACTCTAAATCAATTTCATTCTCTTCCGTCCGCATATATTTCAACTTGTTGTCGCTGTTGACTCTTATAATTGTCAAATTATGCCACTCTTTTTGATCGCCTTTGCAATAGTCCAACGCAATATTTACATATTTAATCAACATGTCCCACTGTTTACGAATAATTCTATGCTCGTTTTCTACGTTTTTACGTATCGTTTCAAATTTTTCTAGGACTTCGTTAAACAATATTGCGGCATTTTCAGGTTGTTTTAATATTATTTTTCTTGCTTGAATTAATTTCGCTCTTTCGTCTGGAAATTCTTTCGACGACATCAACATAGATCGCCGCAACGCTACAAAAGAATCAACTCTCTCTTTCGCGAGTTCAATTGAGCCGTCGATTCCATTGTTGACTAATCTTTGCGCGATTTTTTCTATTATTGCGTCGGCTTGTTCAACTTTTCCGGCACACAATAACAAAGCCGCTACAGAGAAATCAGCCTTGCTACGGAAAATATTAGCAATCGGAATAATTTCAGACGAGAAATTACATAACGCATTGAATTTTTCCGCTTCAATATTGCCCCAATTAATTGCTTCGTCGAATCTACCAATCGCGCAACAACATTCTTCTAACCCTCGAATCACGTTTATTTCATCTGAAAGCGTTTCTGAAAATTCATCGCGATCTTTTATCTTTTTTGACAAACGCATCTCGTTCCATTTTTCTTGAGACCAAGTTTTGCGAAGGTCATATACTTTCGTGATCATTTTGATCGCTTCTTCAAATCGTCCCGACGTACAATATATATCCGCCATCTGCTCAAACGTGATTGTAGAGATCGCGAATTTATTAACGGGTTTAAGCAATTTAGTTTCAAATTCTTCGCGGGCGTCTTTTTTTGTAAGCGATTCTAGCTCTGCCTTTTTCTTTATGAGGTATTCCAGATGAACTAAAGCTCTTTTACACCATTTTTCGGCGGTAGTTGCATCGCCTAATTTTAAGTATGACTTGGCGAGCATCACACAAGCTACCAAAAGATTTGACCGCGAAACAACAAACTCTTCTTGTATAAAGAACGAATCAAAAATATTACGCGCTTTCAACAATTCAAGTATTGCCGGTTTATAGCGTTTATCCATTACCATAGATTGACCGTGAGCAAGAAAAAAGCATGCTTCGGAGTGTTTATTGTTTAAGTCGTCTCTTAATTTCTCCCAGCTTAAATCGTCATCATCGTCGATTTCGCCGGACTTTCCATCCTTTGGTTTATTTCTCTTGCTGAATATTCCTGCTAACGTGGTATTGATTATAGATTTTATATTGTGTTTTTCTTGTAAATCGTCGAGTTCGTTTTTTAGTTTTTGGAAAACTTTTTTTTCGAAATCTTCGTCGTTTTCGTGTTCTTTTAATACAGTTGCCAATTCTTTTTCGGCGTATTGCACTTGTTTTGTGATATTTTCAATATCGTTGTTTTTTTCGTACAATCGAGCCTTTTTGAGCATCACGTTTGTTTTCGCACCGAGTAATTCTGAAACTTGCGAATCGTGTCGTAGCTCTTCGTCTTCGTAAGCGATTCTTGCGATCCTTGCGGCTTTATCGTAGAACTTGAGCGCATTAACTTGGTCTGGAATATTCGCATACATATCGCCGATAGCGAGCATCATAAAATATCGTTCTTCGTTGAATCCTATCGCCGACATCAGCTCGCGCATTTGTTCGGAAGAGTTGCTGAGATAAACCCTCTGACCTTTGCTTCTATTGATTGGCATCGGCGCAGCTGGTTTATTACGCATCAAAATATCGTGAGCTTTATCGCCAAGTTCGTCGTAACGCAAGTAATATTTTAGAGAGCTATCGTTGTCGCCGGCGTTTTGTTGTATTTCGGCAAGAAGACGATAAGACGCAAGCAAATGACTCCATTCGCTGAATTGAGTCGAACGAGGATTCAGAAGCGATTCAAGCGTTTCTTGAGTTTGTTTTGCCAACTTTAACGCTCTGTTGTATTGTTTAATCTCCATGAGGTACTCGGCGTATGCGTTGATGTCATGCGCCCAATCGTCTTTTAGATCTGGAAATTCGTTTTCCGGCGTCATTGAAACCCATTGTACGTAGAGATCGAACATTTCGTCTAATCGATTGTAGGGCATGGATTCCGACTTGCTCAAGTATATAACAGAGTATAACGCATGACCGATTTTCATCGCGTGTTCCACAAAAGCAGCTTCTTGACCGAGTTCGCCGAGTTTTTTGCCGAGTTCGACTATTTCGCGCATTGAGTTTAATGTTTCGTCGAACCGCAGCATTTTAGAGTAAATGAGCGTCAAATTGGCGAGATGTTCGAGGAGTTCTTCGATCAACTGTTCGCGATTCTCAACGAATTTGGCTTTTAATTTAGTTCGTAATTCATAAACGTCGCGTTCAAGTTCGGCTTGTTTATCGGCATTCGGCGACAACATTGCGTTTACTGTCGCTTGAAACGACTGCATTCCAGACCTAATTCCCATTAGTTTTGATCTCCTTTTTATTGTAAAGTTTTGTTGTAATGTTTTGTTGTAATTATGTTATTCTCGCTTGATATTTTCGGTTGTTGATAATATTTCAGCGGGAATATTTGTTTCATTATTGAGTCTTTTCAAATCATATTTCAAATAAAAACGTCCCCTCTGTCCCCTAAAAAAGAAACATTTGTTAACGCTCAAAGTATAATAACCCCAGATCAGGCGTTACTATCTACGGAGTAGTTACAATTAAATTTGCAGGTTGCGAATTTTATCATTTCAAAGATTTCATTCAAGACCGCATGAATCGACATTTTTAAACTGTTCAATGCTAAGTCTACAAACTCTTCCTCTTACTACAGCTAATCAACTCTCAATCATTATTGTTTCTTTTCGATTTTTGCCCATGTATCTCTTAGTGATACGGTGCGGTTGAATACTGGTTGTTTTGGTTTTGAGTCGATATTATCTTTGCAGAAGTAACCGATTCTTTCGAATTGGAAGCGTTGTTCGGCGGTTGCGTCGGCAAGGCTTGGTTCTAGTTTTGCGTTTTTTATGGTTTCGAGGGCGTTTGGATTTATGTAAGTTTTGTAATCAGTTGGGTCTTGTGGGTCGTCTGGGTTTTCTTTTGTGAATAATCTGTCGTACAATCTGATTTCTGCGTTTATTGCGTTATTTACTTCGACCCAGTGAATGGTGCCTTGAACTTTTCGTCCGTCTGCTGACGCGCCTCCTTTTGTTGACGGGTCGTAGGTGCATCTTATTTGTGTGATATTTCCATTTTCGTCTTTATCGAATCCTGTGCAAGTTATGTAGTAGGCGTATCTTAAACGTACTTCTCGACCGACGGACAATCTGAAATATTTTTTTGGCGGTTCTTCCATAAAGTCGTCTTGTTCGATGTACAGGTTTTTTGAAAAAGGGATAAGTCTTGTGCCGTCTGATTCGTTTTCTGGATTATTTATAGCTTCGAGTTGTTCGATTTGGTTATCGGGATAATTTTCGATTAGTAATTTGATTGGTCGTAGTACTGCCATTCGTCTTAAAGCGTATTTATTGAGATTTTCTCGGATTGCGTTTTCGAGTTTAACGACGTCGATGATACTATTCATTTTTGCGACTCCGATTTCTTTGCAGAAAGCTCTGATTGATTCTGGCGTGTAACCTCGTCGTCTGAAACCGCAGATAGTTGGCATTCGTGGATCGTTCCAACTGTTTACCAGACCGTTTTTTACTAATTCTAAAAGTTTACGTTTACTCATTACGGTGTAGGTGAGATTTAGTCGGGCGAATTCGTATTGATGCGGTCTCCAGACGTTATCGAGGTTATCGAGAAACCAGTCGTAGAGTGGTCGGTGGTGTTCGAATTCGAGGGTGCAGATTGAGTGAGAGATTTGTTCGATTGAATCTTCTAAACCGTGCGCCCAGTCGTACATTGGGTAGATGCACCATTTATTTCCGGTGCGGTGGTGTTCTGATTTAATGATACGATACATGACTGGGTCTCGGAGGTTGAAGTTTGGGGAGTTTAGATCAATTTTTGCGCGTAGAGTTAATTCTCCTTCGTTGAATTTTCCGTTTTTCATTTGGCGGAACAGTTCGAGATTTTTTTCGGGCGTGAAGTTTCGTCCTTCGCTTGGTTTCATTGTCGTTGTTGGCGTGCCGCGATTATCGCGCATTTCGTCTGGGGACTGATTGCAAACGTATGCTTTATTTTTGAGTATTAGTTCTTCTGCCCAGTTGTACATTTGGTCGAAGTAATCGGAGGCGTATCGGATTCGGTTGGACAGATTTTCTCCGGCGAGCCATTGGACGTCTTCGATTATTGACTGAACGTATTCGGTTTCTTCTTTTGACGGATTTGTGTCGTCGAATCTTAGAAAAAATTCTCCGTTATATTTCTTAGCCAAACCGTAATTTAGGCAGATACTTTTTGCGTGACCGATGTGTAGGTATCCGTTTGGTTCGGGTGGAAATCGTGTTGCGATTCGTCCGTCATTTTTATTGTCGCGTAGATCGTGTTCGATTATTTGTTCGATAAAATTTAATCGGGATTCTAAATTTTCGTTCATATTTTTGCGTAAAAAAATTTATTTATGATTTGTAATGCCGGCAATAACGATTAGTAAATGATGATTAACGGGTAAACTTTGAATGGGAACAAATGGTTATTTTTTTATGGGACAAAGTGGACGTCGTTGTTTTAAATCGGAGATTAACGACTCAAAAGAAATCGCATTTGAGTCTTTTCAACAAATTTTCAATCCAAATGTCCCCTTAAAAAAACAACCATTTGTTACCGTTCAAAGTATAGCAACCCTTGATCTGGTAGGCGACTTTTCGCCGAAAGGTCGCGTCGCCGAAGGCAATGATAAAATTGTCAGGTAAAATTATTTCACTGATATATTACAAAAAAATGAGTTTTTAGAAATTCCCTAATACTCTTCCGTCATATTTCGCGGGCATACGCCGTTAAATATGATAGGGCTGTTAAATATCACGGCTGATAATTCTAAATCTTGATCTCCAACTTGATCAAAAATTTTATTTACAAAAATATTTCTGTCATTTTTTGTATCATTTAATTTTATATGATTACAACATTTATTCGAATATTCTCTCTGCAAAATCAGAATAAAAATCTCAATTGAATATCGGTTTTGGCATCTAAATTGCTCAACGTACTTAAACGCACGAAATTTTTGATCAGCCGTAAATATACTCTTCTCACTTGAAATTTCGTTTTTTGTTTTTAGACAGAATTAACAGGCAAGATTTTTAAATTCAAACTCGCCTCAATAAATTTCAAAAAATACGAAATTAAAAATGTGAAAAATATAGTTACAAAAAAAAATTAAGGAGAACTTAAAATGAAAACGAAAATTATTTTGTCAATGTTGGTTGGTTTGCTGTTTTGTTCCACTGCTTGGGCGGCGGAACGTCCGAATATTATTTTGATTTTATCAGATGATATGGGCTACTCCGA
>JAITAZ010000213.1 GCA_031283825.1 Planctomycetaceae bacterium
CATTTGCATTTTCCGCGATTATCAGTCAAATCCGTTATTATCCGCGTTTAAAAAATCCCCCTATTATCCGCGTTTAAAACCGTGAACGGTTACATTTTTCTCTTGTACGTGAACGGTTACGAAAATTTTAAACATACAAAAAATCAAAACTAGAATTGCGTATTTCGTTTTCTATACGATTGCTAATTTCACAAACAAAATTAAACCAGTTTACATCCTAAACTTTTTCAAATAAAATTAACTACAATCGGCGTTCAGTTTCCCGATTGGGAAACGCTAAATTGTACGGCTGACGCTTTGAGAACAAATATACTCATCACACTTTAAATTTCGGTTTTTTGAAATTTATCACGGCGAGTTTTGATTGCAGCCATTTATGAAGTTTTATTTTTTGTAACAACAAATTTAATGATTCCGCGTAATTTATTTCAAAGATATTTTGTTACTTTTCGATAACCTCATTTTTAACCTAATTTTTTCCTAACAAACTAACCTCAGTAGCAAAAGACACAACACTCACACAAACCTCATTAAAAAACAGACCGATAATGAGGTAATGAGGTTACGTTTTTTGAGAATTTTATTGATACTGAGGTTTTTAAACAATAGTTAGGAAAAAATGAGGTTAAAAATGAGGTTGGTAAAAAATAAAACTAATATCCGTACAAAAATTAAAATGAATGATTAGTAAAATAATTTTTATAAATGCTCATGGTATAATTTTGGTAATCCTGTCCAAAAACAAAAACCAAAATTTCAAGTGTGATAAGTATATATTGTTCAATTAGAAAATATTACCAAAATGTATAAAACAATAACTCGAAATAAAGAACTCCCGACTTTTTTTGGTAAAGTTCGAGCAAAGGGGAAACTTATAAATTCAACTTTCGAAAATAATACAAAACCAAAATTATTTTACCAACACGAAAACGGTCAACTTTGGCAAGGCGATTGCGTTGAATGGCTCAAAACTTTGCCGGATAAAAGTATCGACTTAATTTTTGCAGACCCGCCATACAATATCAAAAAAACAAATTGGGATACATTCAATAACCAAGAAGAGTACATCAAATTTTCAATGCTCTGGATAGAACAAGCCGCAAGAATCTTAAAACCAACCGGAACACTTTTTATTTGCGGATTCTCTGAAATACTCGCCGATATAAAACATCCTGCATCGCGTTTCTTCAACTCGTGCCGATGGATCATTTGGCATTACAAAAATAAAGCAAACTTGGGTAAAGATTGGGGGCGAAGCCACGAAAGCATTTTACATTTTCGTAAAACAAAAAATTTTACTTTCAATATCGACAATATTCGTATCCCATACGGAGAACATACTCTAAAATATCCCAATCACCCGCAAGCCAAAACAAGTCAATACGGCAACGGAAAAAATGACAACCAATTATGGGAACCCAATCCTCTCGGCGCAAAACCAAAAGATGTCATCGAAATCCCCACAACTTGTAACGGAATGCACGAAAAAACCCCACACCCAACCCAAAAACCCGAAGAACTCTTACGAAAACTAATACTTGCATCCTCCAATATCGGAGATACAATCATCGACCCATTTTGCGGCTCTGGAACAACCGCCGTGTGCGCCGAACAACTACAACGAAAATGGAAAGCTTGCGACCTGTCGCCACAATACCTCAATTGGACTGTCAATAGAATCGAACTCGTCGAAGAATACAATATCGAAACTTGGATTAAATTCGACTTCGATAACTTGAAAAGAAGATACTCAATCAGATAAAACAAAAAACAAAACATGAACCTAAAACAACTCGTCAATAAAGCGAAAAATAAAAATAATTTCGCCGATATTAAAGCATACGTCAATTTTAGCGGCGAATATCTAAAATATATCGCCGATAACCTACAAGCAATTATCGTTTCGCAAAATGAAAATCATTATCAATTTTTTCAATACAACAAAGAAGGGAACTATCAAATCACAAGACCAATCAACTCAATTTTAATGTACGACTCAAAAAATTTTAAACACACCTCAAACGAATTTATAAAAATTTTACATAACATCAAAACCATCGATAAAAATAATCAAACAATCAGAAATATTTTAAACAACGTAACATACACAATCCAACAAACAATCGGCGCGGCATTAGACGGGCTTCCCGCCGGATACTCAAATACGGCACGCAAATTAAACGGAGATTTGTTTGAACATTTTATCCGTTTAATTATTCGCGAAATCGGTATCGATTGCACTTCAGGAGTCGTTCAAATTCCGGTTGTCGTGGACGGAAAAATAGAACTTTATATGAAATATCAGCATGATTTAATTGTTAAAAATGACGACACAATCAAGTTAATCGGATCGATTAAAACATCAAGCAAAGACCGCCTTGATAAAATTTTTATTGATAAATTCCTTTACCATAAATTAACTGAAACAACAACACCGCATATCGCTATATTCCTTAATGACGTTCAAAGAAAAAACAACAAACATAAAAATAAATACGGCGTAAAAGCAACTTTTTTACCCGGACATTTCAAGGCTTATACTATAAAACTCAATCCGCTTGACGGCGTTTATTATTGCGACATCCGACCAAACATGCTGAACGAAAATGTTTTAAAAAATCATATCAAAACATTCGATCATCTTTTGATTGACGATTTCTGGAAGTTTACATAACAATCTGGAAATATTACAATAATTAACCAACGTAACATAACAATAATTTCAACCCTTTTTTTAAAAATTAAACTTAAAAATTTGATGACTAATTTTAAAACAACAATTGACAAAAATCTGCTGAAAGTTGCGGATAGGAATTTATTGAATCCGAATCGTAATC
>JAITAZ010000651.1 GCA_031283825.1 Planctomycetaceae bacterium
AATTCGGAATTTAAAAACTCGTGAACGGTTACCGTTAAACAACAGTAGAGACGCAATGCTTTGCGTCTCAATCGCTGATCTTTTGATCGAACAATGAGACGCAAGGCATTGCGTCTCTACATTTGTTAATTTGTAACTATCAATGAGACTCAATGCTTTGCGTTTCAATCGCTGATCTTTTTATCGAACAATGAGACGCAAGGCATTGCGTCTCTACATTTGTTATTTGTAACTGTTCGCGTTTTAATTTTGCGATAAAAAATAAAAAATTCTGTGAACGGTTACATAAATTTTTACGCAAGTTTTTTTGAATTTCCCGATTGTTCTGACGCAAAAAAGAGTATATAAAACGAAAATGAGGAATTACGAATTTTAAAAATAATCCTACTATCTAAAATAATTCTGCGTTCCTCATTCTGAAGTAAAAAAAGCGTGTTTATTTTTTACGCAGGTTGTTTCAATTTGCATGAAAAATTTAAGCAGAATTTATTTGACTTACGGGAAAAAAAGACAAGAAAACTTAAATTTTAATTTTTTTTCAACTATGGGCAAGTTTACAAAATATTATGCAAAAATAACTTATCGAATTGCTCTTAAAAAACGGCAAAGATTGGCACGGCTTGTGCAATATTATTTACGTTCACGGGGAGATGTTTATGAGTTTTCGTGTGTTGCGATAACTCAATTTAACTAGAGGTTGCTTTTTTAACAATTTTCAAAAAAAGCAACAAAACAATTTTAGGAAATGGAGAACAAAATGAAAATCCTAAATTTGAATGTAGTTTGCATCAGCTTTGCGATGCTTTTGGGCGTAACAATTTCTAATATAGAAATTGCAAACGCTGGAACCATCTACCTCGGAACCGGAAACCCAGTTTACAGCGGGAAAAATGGTACAACAAAAAATGTTACTGGAACTGTTACCGACTTAGGTCTCGACGGGTTGGCAGATGCGTTGTTGGATGAAGGTTCATATTCATCAAGCGACCCAACCAATACTCGCGATGCAAACTGGTTCACAACATACACAGATACATTTGCTGCGGCAGGCGAATACACTGAGTATTACCAAAACAAAGCAAGCACGACTGCTAAAATAAATGGGCGACGTTCTGCTCTTGAGGAATCATTGAAGGCACATGGTAGTACGGCTCTTGGATATCAACAATATGCGACCTATGGTCCTCATTTACCAGGAACGTATGTAGGTTCGACTGGCGCTGCGGCTAGAGCAGATGCGGTAATCTATGAAGCTTCAGCCGACCTCGTAGGCAAAATTGGAATGAATCAAGGCGGACTTTCGAATTTTGCTGTTAATGGAGCCGGCGTTTTGACAACATACGGCGGCGGTTATTTTGACGAAGCAGGTCAATACAAATATAGTGCCGATGACTCTATTACCTATCTTGGTCATGATGAAGGATCAACATTTGGTTTTATGCCAGTTCAATCTGGTATAGTTGCTTTCACAACCGGTTTTACAAGAGACGCCTCAACAACGGCTTACAATTTTATAAATGGTACGTTTGCTGTTTTAGGCGAGTTAATGGGAATTTATCTCAATGGTACTCTTTTGGATCCAAGTAAATATTTCTTGAGCGACGATATGATTACTTCTGGCTATGCTTATTCAGGTCAATATCAATTTGAAATTGACCTCAGTAAATTTCAAGATTTGCTTGTAGCCGGTAATAATAATATTTCGTTTATGGTTCTTGGCATTCCGTTAGATAATACTAGTTTAGCAAGTTACCTTTATAATAACGAGATATCATTTATCAATTTTTCGGCAGACATGAATCAGAACACTGAATCGATAATAGGTAATCCTCCTCCGCCGCCACCGTCGTCAACTCCTGAACCAGCGACGATGTTAATTGTCGGATTAGGAATTGCCGGACTAGGATTGAGAAAGAAACTAATGAATAAAAAATCCATCTAAACTATAAAAAGTTGAAATTGAAATTCCAAAAAAAATAAGACCTCTTGGAGACCGAAAGACATAAAACTCTTTCGGTCTCTTTTTTTGTATAAGTTCTTGAAAAAAATAAAAAAGGGAATCTCTAATAATTGGTAACTGTTCACGGGTTAAACATTCGGAATTAATGTATTTTTGTAATTTTTTTCTTGTGAGCGTGCGCGGTTAAAAAACCGTGAACGGTTACAAATAAATTTTCTACAGAACATTACAAATTGCCATAATTGAAAGTCTTTAACTTGCGATGTACAATTCAATCAAACTTGCGATGTATAATTCAATCAAAAATAAAATCCAAAACCTTTTACCTCAACCTTAAAAATGAAAACTATATCAATAATCACAAAAAATATATTTAGAAATTGTCTGCTGAGCTTAATTTTTATTGCAATACTTAATTGTCTTGCAATTGCAGAGAACGAATCAGAAATAAATCCTTTTAATCACGAAGTACAGCAAAAAATTCTGGTCATGCAAAATGAAAAATTAAATTCCGATCAAAATCTTGATCGCAATCAAGATCAGAATTTGCTCAACCATTTGAAAGATTTTCATACTCCGCCTCGCGAATTCGCTCAAAATAAAATCGACGCCGAACGCGCTAAAGCCGCTGAAGCACTCGGATATATGAGAGCTTACAATGCAGAAAACGCTCTCGTCAATTCTCTAAACGATAAATCAACAGAAGTTCGACGAAACGCCGCCCTCGCTCTCGCTTGGTGCGGAAACCGAAAAACTCTAAAACCACTACTGCAAAAATTAAACGACACCGATTGGACAGTAAGACAAGCCGCCGCAATCGCTCTCGAAAATCTTACCGGAACAAATATACATTTCAACGCGCTAGATAATATCGAATCACGAAAAAAATCCATCGAAAATTGGACTCACCGGCTCGACTCTCTACCAACTAACGATATTCCTGACGAAATCAAATCTCTTATCACCTCGCCCAATCACATTAAGGCAACCCGTGCAATTAGAGCCGCCGGCGCTTTAGGAGTCGACTCTCAAACAATTAAACTAATCGTCCAGTCTATTGAATCTTGGCGAAAAAAAACCAACGAACAAAACGCCGACGCAAAAATTCGTGTCCAGTCCGCCTTGCGTGCGCTCGGTCGATCCCAATCAGAAGAAGCCTTTCCAATCTTACGCGATTTTCTACAGAACCCGCAATGGACTCGTTACGCCGCCGACGCACTAGGCGACTTCGGAGGAAATAACGCCGCCGCCGCACTAATCGAAATATTTCCCCCGCACGCGAGAATTATCAACGACAAAATCCTCTCCCGCGAAAGCGTTATCCGCGCAAAAGCAACGCACCCATCCGACGCGCCGCATCTCGACGCCCGCGATAGAATCTTGTCCGCGCCTTACGCTATTCTGTTTTCGCTTTCAAGAATCAATTTCGACGACCCGCAACTTCAAAAAAGTCTGAAACAAATTGTTCCGCTTATTGCTCAGCAAATTCCGCTCGATATTGATCGGCTTGTCTTTTACGAGGAAGAACCGTTTCAAAAAATTTTTCGCTCGTTAATTATTCGCGCGGGTGAAAAGGATAATCTATTGGAATTTGCTTTTAATTCGCTTGAATTTTCGGCAAATCCCGAATCGCGATCTAATGTTAGTTCGGACAAAGCAGAGTCTAAATCTGTTTTGAGTCCGTTGTCTAGCAATTCGTTTAATTTACCGACTAATACGTCGTTCAATTCGAATTTAATATTGACACTTTGCCGCGAGCCTTCGGCGTTGTCTCGAATTATTCCGCTTTTGAATCATCCGAATCATTGGGTGCGAATCAACGCCGCCAAAACTCTGACATTCATCGGAGACCGTCGCGCGATTCCCGCTCTTCGCGATTGTCTTGAGAAGTCGAAGCGCGAGGGCGATTACGGCGAGTTTGCTCCGCCGCCTTATAAATTGTCGGCGCAAGGTCAAGACGAATTTAACGACCCGACGCCAAGATACCGCGAGGCGCTGGTTATGTCGCTAGGATTTTTTCGCGACACCGATTCTGTTCCGCTTTTGATTCGTTTGCTTAACGACGACAAAAATTCGCTTGGCATTCAGCATCGCGCCGCTTTATCGCTTGATAAAATCGGTACGGACGACGCGGTTGAAGCGTTGCGGGAGGCGGAGTTGAATCATCCGACTCATAGTGTCCGGTTAGCGGCGCGCGAGGCGATTTGGCGACATAATATTTCGCCGTTGCCAAGATTACCAACGCCGAAAGTTGTTATGCCGGTCGTGAAAAATGCGGAGATTCCGCAGCGGGCAACAAAATTTGTTTTTATCAAGGGCGATATTATTCCGCCTAACAATCCGTTTCAAATGGACAGTTGGAGACAGGCTTATGCAACAACCGACAGCGGACCGACTTATCGACCGGGTCGAAATCTTTATGTTTTAACTTTGAACGACGCGGGAGAAAATCCAATTGTTCAACCGATTACAAATTTCAAAGACGGTTACATTGCCGATTGTGAAGTTTCGTATGACAGCAAGACGATTTGGTTTTCGCGGCGTGAGCAAAATTCGCCTTGGTGGCATATTTTCAGGGTTCGGGCGGATGGTTCGGAATTGAAGCAGATCACTGACGGCAAGTTTCATGACGTTCAACCGGTTGAGTTGCCGAGTGGTAGGATTGCGTTTTCGTCAACGCGGCTTGGGATGAGGGACGAATATCATGGTTATCTTGCAACGGGATTGAGTACGATGACGCCGGATGGTAGAGACATTCAAGTTATTGGATTTAATTTGGGTCGAGATTCGGAGCCGTCGGTTTCTGTTGATGGTAATATTTTGATAACGCGGTTGGAGCTTTTTTATTCTCGGATGAAGACGGAGTACAATCTTATTTCTTTGAGACCAGACGGGACGCAGGCGCAAACGCTTTATGGACCGGAGCGTCGGAGTTTCTGGCGAAACATTCATGGCGGTTATGGCAATTGGTTTGCGGGCGGATTGGAGGGCGGGCGTCATAGGGTTTTGCGTCTTACGCAGCCGCAAGCGTTTTCGGCGGGCGAGGTATTGCTTACGACTCCGGCGGGTCCAGTTTTAACGAGGGGCAAGGGCGGCGAGAAGTTGTTGAGGGAATCGTTTCTTCGATCAGGCGGCAATGACGAGATTGTTATTACGACGGCGATTCGGTTGGATGAAAACAGGTTGCTTGTTGCGGCGGGCAAGAAGAATAAGGCGATGGTAAAAGATGAATTTCCGAAGGATGGCGTAGTGCTTGGGATTTATACGATGGACATTTCGACGGGCGAGTTGACGTTGCTTTATGAGGATCGGGATTCGTCGTGTTATGAGGCGAGGGTATTGCATCCGCGATTGATTCCTCCAGTGGTTGTGGAGAGCGAGTTATCGAGGGGTTCGGGATTTACGGGGACGATTTATGCTCAATCGGTTTTTCATTCGCGGGAGTCGAGGACTCGTGAGTTAGGTAAACTTTTGAGGGTTGTTGAGGGATTACCGCAGGTTACGAGACATGCGTCTCATACGATTCCGGGCGAGTTTGCGTGGAAGAATCATGGCGGTTCGTTTGGCAGGGATCTAGGGGTGATACCTCTTTTATCTGATGGTTCATTTGCGGTGGAGGTGCCGGCGGATCGTTTAATTTCGTTGCAGGTTTTGGATGGAGATCGTAATGTCGTCGGGAATCAATTGATTTGGATGAGTGTTCGTCCGGGCGAGAGTAAGGGATGTATTGGTTGTCATGAGGGCGTTGAGTCTGTAGTATCGGTGAAGCAAACGCAAGCGACGGGGGCGAGTCGACCGGTATTATTACCGTTAGGCGGAACGTTTAATTTTCACGCAAAAGTCTGGTTTAAGGGCAGTCTTCCAGACGAGCGAGAAGAACGTCAAAGAACTGTCCAATCCGCCAACTGGTTCGCAAGACCATAAGGGAAATTTTAAACACTGGATAATATCGGATTTTTTTGGTGAATACGGAAAAATCGCAGAAAATGGAAATGACACCTTTGTGTGGTAAAAGTCAATAATTTAAATGTGATAAAGAGGGAAGGTAGGCGACCTTTCGCCGAAAGGTCGCGTCGGCGTTAGCCGACGGTAAATCTGAAATGATTTTAATTATTGTCGAATCCATTTTATCTTTAATAAATTTAAATTATGTTTTGATTCAAATTCAAATTTTCGTAACCGTTCACGATTTTTTATTTTTTTATCGAAAAATTCAAACGTGAAACCTATGTAGAGACGCAATGCCTTGCGTCTCATTGTTCGATCAAAAGATCATCGATAGAGACGCAAAGCATTGCGTCTCATTGTTCGATCAAAAGATCACCGATAGATACGCAAAGCATTGCGTCTCTACTGTTC
>JAITAZ010000061.1 GCA_031283825.1 Planctomycetaceae bacterium
CTGAATAATTACCTTATCTTGCCCTCTTATAAAATTCTATTACAATTACTCAACTTTTAATTGTTCGTAACTATTCAGTTTAATAATTCTCTCTATTGAATAGTTATATTACAACTACAATAACAACTACAATATTTTTTAATAATATTATGAAAATAGGTTTAGTCGGCTATAAAGGCGCTGGGAAAAGTTCGTTGTTTCAATGGCTTACAGGTCAACAACCTGATCCTTCACTCTCTCACTCAATTCAGTCCGCAACCGCGCCAATTCCAGAATCGCGATTTCCCGAATTGATCAAAATCTATAACCCCAAAAAAATAACTTACGCCAGTATCGAAATTGTCGATACGCCCGGACTCGCGCCAGATCAACACGGAAACTCCTCAAAACTCGCACAACTCCGCGAAATAAATACACTCGTCATTGTCATCCCAGCTTTCAATAACGCCGAACCACAAACCGAAATCAATAAATTCAACGACGACCTCGTCATCGCAGACCTCGAAATCATACTCAACCGAATCGAAAAAATTCAAGAACAAAATAAAAGACCCGTCCCAAAATCAGAACACGAAAAACTCGAACTCGAATACGAAACTCTACTAATCCTACAAAACGCCCTCGAAAATAACTCTCCACTCAAAGAAAATCAATTGTCCCTCGAACAACTACGACTCACAAAAGGTTTCAGACTACTAAGCGGCAAACCACAAATGCTCATAATCAATACCCCAGACGACGAAATAAATCTCAACCAATACCAGAAATACTCTAAACCCGATATTCCGCTAATCCCAATCAGCGCCCGACTCGAACTCGAACTCGAATCAATGAACCAAACCGATAAATTAAACTTCCTCGAAGAAATGCAATTAACCTCAACCGATAAAAATCTCGTCCTCAAAACTATACTCGATACCTCCGGTCAAATGACCTTTATCACCGCCGGAGAAAAAGAACTCCGCACTTGGCTAATCCCAAAAGACTGCGCCGCTCTCGATGCCGCAGCAGCTATACACACTGATATGGCAAAAGGGTTCATCCGCGCAGAAGTTTTCAAAGCAGACGACCTAATAAGACTAAAAAATGAACGCGCTCTAAAAGCCGAAAACCTAATAAGAAAAGAACCAAAAGATTACATCATAAAAGATGGAGACGTTTTACTGTTTCACTTCAGTTAGACAGTTTGTAAACGTTCACGGAATTTTTTATTTTTTATCACAAAATTAAAACGCGAATAATTACAAATTAACAAATGTAGAGACGCAATGCCTTGCGTCTCATTGTTCGATCAAAAGATCACCGATAGAGACGCAAAGCATTGGGTATAGCAATTTAAAACGCTAAAAGTCCCTAATAAATTGTTACAAAGCGTAATCTAATATAAGCAACTTCCTAAACTCTACATCTCTTTCCTCTACTACTACAACTAATACAACTACAACAACTAATACAACTAAAAAATGCCAATAGATGAAATTATTCCGGTTGTGATTCCGATATCGGCTCATTTGGATGGACCGACGTTGTTGGGAACGGTGCGTAGTTTAGGTCGTATGGGGATACCGGTTTATGTGATTGCTCGCGGGAGATATCCGATTGTTAGGTCGTCGCGGTATGTTAAAAAGTTGATAACATTCGAGCAGGACCCGCCCGACGAAATATGGATTGAGACTCTAAATAATTTGTTACAAAAAATCGAGCCATTGAAGTCAAAACCGATAATGTTTTTCTGTACGGAAAATGATCTGTATAGATTCGCGCCGATACAAAATTATCTTGAGCAACATTTTCAACTAACGCCGTCGTTTGACGAGACATTTAAGTTTCTTGAGAAGGATCAGCAGCTTCCGTTTGCCGAGCAAGCGGGTTTTCTTATTCCTAAAACTGCTAAACTTGAAAGAAAAGTTGATCTTGAGATTGTCGTTGATTCGTTCCGTTTTCCGATAATTATCAAACCGCTTGCGAGACACACGACCGGTTCGTTTGATTATAAAGGACTAATTATAGAGAATAGAGATTCGACCAAAGAGCTTGTTGAAAAGTATCTTGACGATCCTCCGACAATTTTAGTTGCGCAAGAATATGTTGCTGGGACGGACAATGATATTTTATTTTTCATGGGTAGTTCTGATGTCGAGGGCGAGGTTCGTGCGTTTGTTACGGGTCGCAAGTTGAGACAGAATCCGCCAAGCAGCGGAATGATGGCTTGCGGTTATCTTGAGAAGTTGCCGGAGTTTGAGAAAAAGTCAAAAGCGTTGTGTAAGCTCTACAAGATAAATGGATTTATTGGAATTGAATGTAAGCGTCCGCCTAACACTGACGACTATTTCTACATTGAGACAAGTTTCAGACCAGAGATTTTCAACGCAATTTCGAGTGGTGTTGGGGTGAATCTTGTTTATGACGTTTATTTATCGAAATGTGGTCAACCGTGTAGAATCAAGCCGACAGCGGACAAAGGCTCATGGTATGATTTATTCGCCGATTTTGAATCGGTTCAAACTCAAGTCAGACAAAAAAAATCAACTTGGCGAATCGCGTTCAAAAAATTACCAAGACCAATAACATACTCTCATTTTGCAATCGACGACCCAATGCCCTTTATAGTTCGACTCTTTATAAAAGTAGTTTCAAAAATTAAAAGAATATTCGGGTTTAATTAGCCGTAAATTTTTTGTAACAGTTCACGATTTTTTTTATTTTGTAATATATCAGTGGAATATTTTTAACACGTATGAATATTTGACAACCAACCTCATTTTCAACCTAATTTTTCTTACGAAACAACCTCAGTAGCCAATGACACTCCCCACACCAACCTCATTACCTCATTAAAAACGTAAACGAATAATGAGGTAATGAGGTTGGTTTTGG
>JAITAZ010000064.1 GCA_031283825.1 Planctomycetaceae bacterium
CCATTCTCCGCGAATATCCGTTGAATCCGTATTATCCGCGTTTAAAAATTCCCCGTATTATCCGCGTTTAAAAAATTCCGCTGATATATTACAACGTAACCATTCACGGAATTTTTTATTTTTTTATCGAAAAATTAAAACGAATTAATAATTGTAGAGACGCAATGCCTTGCGTCTCTATTGTTGGCTTAGCCTAAATTCGATCAAAAGATCACCGATAGAGACGCAAAGCATTGTGTCTCTACACTGGGTTTAGCGAATTTTAAAAAACGTGAACGGTTACAAATTACGTAATATATCAGTAGAATTTTTCGAAACGTATTTTAACAGTTTCCGCAAACCTCATTTAAAACCTAATTTTTCTTACTAAACAACTTCAGTAGCAAGGAATCCCACCAAAACCAACCTCATTACCTCATTATTCGTTTACGTTTTTAATGAGGTAATGAGGTTGGCGTGTGGGGTGTCTTTGGCTACTGAGGTTGTTTTGTTAAGAAAATTAGGTTGAAAATGAGGTTGATTGTACAATATTCATACGTGTTAAAAATATTCCACTGATATATTACAAAAATACCATTGGCTTTTATTTCTCTCAAGAACTATTTTAACAAAACTCAACAAAACACCTTATTATTTAAAGGGACGCGATTATCCGTGTTTAAAAAACCGTGAACGGTTACGATAATTTTTTATCCTCCAGCGCGACTACAAATCCTGTTAGAACATTCTTCTGAGTGGATTATTAGTGTCTGTACCGATTGATTTCATTGATTCTATTTCGTTGTTGTCTTCTCCGATGTCGTGAATAGACAATTCTCCCATGTTGTTTACGACTAGTATTTTTCCCGGAGTTCTTGTCGTTGGCGCGTCTGTTGGCACGGTAGTGGCGTTACCTAAAACGACGCCTCCTGTAATGTCGATGATACAAGCGTTTGTGATGACGTCTTTACGTTGCGGTTGTAGTTTTGGGTCGGATTGGGCGGTTGTTGGATTTGTTGGTCGAGCGCCGCCGGGTCGAGGACGTGTTTCGGCTTTGTCTAGCATAAGTGGATTTTGCGTAACTGCGTCTTTGATATTTATAGTTGACCCGCGATAAACTTTTTCATTTGCACCCCAAACCCATTCGGAGCCGTCAGCTAAATCGAAGTAAACGCCTAGTACATTTGCCGACGGTTCTAACCAAGGCGAAGTCCGCGACGGCGGTAAAACTGAACGAGCTAATATCCGCGAATCCGGCGGAATTGTAACTTTGTTCGACGCATTGCTTACGTCTGTATCGAGATATGCTTCCTTTGTTATGTCGATACTTACGACGTCTCCTTCGCTCATTCCGTAGTTCGGGTTGGCGAGCGTCAACTTGACTCGATAACGATAAGTTTTGCCGGGTACAACCGTATAATCTAAATATCGGAGGAGGAAATTTTCTATTACTCTTTCTTCTTCTGGCGGAAGATTACTATCAGGACTTGAAGTCCGATTAGGCTTAGGTTGCATAAACGGTTGATTTGTATCGCCTCTATTGCCCCAAGGCGATCTTTCTTTGAACGATACTCCGCTTTCTCCTTTTTGTTCTAGTTCTTTTTGTAGATTTTGGTTGTACTCTTGCGATTTTTTCTGCCATTCTGCTGTAGTTTCGGAGAGTAGAGGGATGTTGTTTTGAGTAACTTCTTTTCCGAATGGTTTAACTTTTGGCGGGAGCGGGCAAGCCATTGGCAGAGATTCAGGTCCTAGGTAGGTATATGGAGCTAAAAAATCTGGGTCAACGGGTTCGTTTGCGACTCCGTTCCATGTGGTTGTCAATCTTTTATTTAGTTCTTTGAATGCTTCGATTTTTTCCCATTTTAGATTTTTATCGTCTTGGTCTGGAATGATTTCGGCGCGTTCAAGTTCGTATGAGACGTAGAAGGGTGTATCTCTTTCTGGGGCTGGTCTTACGCTTGCGGCGTAGGCGCGGACGTAGAATTCGCGTTGTTTTCGGATAGGAATTAAGCCGGTAACGATTGCCCATCTTTCGCCGATTTGAGTTTTTCCGCCTGTCGGTTTGATAGAGATAGCTCCGAGACCTGCGGACGCTATTAAGTTTTCGACTGGCAAGAGTGGTACTTTATCTCGTTTAATTCTTTCAGGGAATAGCAGCGGCAACCAGACTGATGGCGTAGCGTACAGTTCTAATTTGATACCGAATTTGATCCATTCGGCGTATTTATCGTATTGGAACACGCCGATTTTTTCGTCTGATGCGGTTCGGGAATTTGTATCGATAAAGTTTCGCGAGGATTGAGCGCTATTGTCGAGGTCTGCGGGTTGCCAAGCGAGTGATTGATAAGACGTGATTCCCAAGTAAATGAAAAAAATCGCAATCAAGACGAGTAGTCCGACGACGAATTTTTCTCCATGTTGAATAAAAAACTGTTTAATATCAAATGATTTTTTCTTTTTTGATTTTGTAGTTTTCATGTTTTTTGACGTTTTTGTTAAGCGTTAAAATTGACGGTTAAGGTTTGAATTTTTGTAACGATTTATTTTTTGCAAGCGTAGAATTAGATGTAGAATCAAATATTCAAGTAATAAGAATAGTAATATAAGGTCGTTGACGAGTCAAGAGGAGGCTCAAGATTATAGAATCAATAAATTTTTTTTGCGACCTTTCGGCGAAAGGTTGCGAACCTACGATCGCCTACCTGATCGGTGATCAACCTGATCAACGCCTACAGACGGACAACTACTGCGTAACATGAGTTATTAAAAAACCAATTCCGAATTTAAAACCCGCGAACGGTTACGAAAAAATAATAAATAAAATTATTCCCATTAAAATTAAAAATAAATGCTTTTGCATAATTCAAAATATATTTGTTAAATTGTTAAATTGATTCGATTTTTTTTCTTGTGAATGAACGGTTACGATATCTTTTAAAACCATGTTAAATTTTCAGAAAGATTATTATTTCGTAATATATCAGCGGAATTTTTTATAACGATATTTCCTTGAATTATGTTTTCCTAATTTTCTGCAATTTTTCTGCGTTTTCTGCGTTAAAATTTTTTATCAAATGTAAACGCAGAATACGCAGAATATCGCAGAAATAAGCCGTTATAAATATTCCGCTGATATATTACTGATGTTTTTAGAAGTTCACATAATTGTAACCGTTCACGGTTACTAAAAATTTATCTCCAACATATTCCACAGCGGCGGCGTTGGGGCGGATAAATTTATTAGCTCACGCGAAATTGGATCAATAAACGAAATTGAACGAGCATGTAACGCGATTTCTCTACATCGTTCATCGTTGAAATTTTCGCCGAATGGGAACGTTGAGCCGTAAGTTGCATCGCCAAGAATCGAATGTCCGCGAGCCGACGATTGAAGTCTAATCTGATGCATTCTTCCGGTCTCAAGCTTAATCTCCAAAAGAGTAAACGGATTGTCGGCAAATATGAATTTTCTTAAAACTTTGTAATGTAAAATTGCTTCACGCGCGTCAGGATTTATCGGTTGAACAATTTCGGCAATTGGACGATTCGGTATTTTTCTTATATAATCAATCCAAGTTCCTTCGTTGTTATCGACATTTCCCTCAACAATTCCCCAATAAGTTTTGTCGATTTGCCGATTCTCAAATTGTTCCGAGATACGCCGCGTCGCACGAGACGTTTTGCCAAAAAGTATCACGCCAGAAACAGGACGATCAAGACGATGAGGAATCCCAAGATAAATTCCAACAACTCCATTGTTTTTATTTTCGTCGTCGTTTCTTTCATTATTTTCATTATCTTGTCCGCCGCAATTCGACTTGCCCGCTAAATACGATTTCACCAAAGACTCCAACGACTCTATGCCGCGAGGAGCTTGAGTAAGTAAACCAGACGGCTTATTCACCGCAAGGATAACGTCATTCTCAAAAAGAATTTCAAGCACAATAAAAAATCTCCATTCAATGAGTTAATAAAAATTGTAACCGTTCAGTAAGCAATCATTGCTCAGGTAGGCGACCTTTCAGCGAAAAGTTGCGTTTATCGGATCAATAATAATCGTCAAAAATCAACGATTACCTACCTACTGGATAGTTACAAAAAATCAAGTTAAAATTTCTACAATGATATGTCCCTTGCGAACAATTACAATATGTTGACAATTTATAATATATCAGCGGAATTTTTGAAACTATATTTCCTTGAATTATGCTTTCCTAATTTTCTTCGTTAAAATTTTTTATCAAATTTAAACGCAGAATACCAGAATAGCGTAGAAAACGCAGAAATGAGTCGTTATAAATATTCCGCTGAAATATTACGACAATTTTAACTATTCAGGTTGTGTCTCCCGCCAAGTTTCTGAAAGTTCCCGTTGTCCTTCCAGTCATTTAAAAACTTAATAATTTAATAATGAATAGCGCAGTCGAAAAAGCAGACGTGTTAATCGAAGCGATGAAATGGATTCGCCAACATCGCGAGAAAAAAACCGTAATCAAAATTGGCGGTAGTCTAATGGAAGACGAAACCGCAATGACTCATCTTTTACTTGATGTTGTTTTCATGGAATCGGTCGGCATGAAACCTGTGTTAATTCACGGCGGCGGCGCGGCGATTAGTACCGCAATGATCGCCGCAGGAATCAAGCCGAGATTCGTTCAAGGAAGACGATACACCGACGAAGAATCACTCGAAATAGTTAAACGAATTCTAGGTAAAGAAGTCAACGAATATCTTGCCGCTCAAATAAATAAATTCGGCGGACAAGCTAAACCAATCAGCTTCTATCACGGAACAAACGTACTATTCGGAGAAAAACTTTTTCTAAACGACGAAAATAATCAGATAATCGATATCGGTCTAGTCGGAAAAATTACAAACGTCAACGTCGATATGATTGAAATGCTTTGCAATAATTATATCATTCCGGTTATCCCGTCAATCGCAATGATGAACGACGGAAGCGGTCAAGTACTAAATGTAAACGCCGATACCGCCGCCACCGCTATCGCCTGCGAATTACACGCAGAAAAATTAGTTTACGTCAGCGATGTAAACGGCGTAAGAACAAACCCAAACGATCCAAGCTCGCTAATCGATTCAATCACCGCAGAAAAAGCCAGAGAAATGTTAGCTTCAGGATGTATCGTCGGAGGAATGATTCCGAAAATCGAAGCATGTCTAGAAACTCTTGAAAGAGGCGTAAATAAAATTCACATAATAAACGGAAAATTAAGACACGCCCTACTAATGGAAATTTTCACAAGCGCAGGAGTAGGAACCGAAATCATAGGATAATAAAGAAATTTTATGACAAAAATAAAAGGGAATCTCTAAAAATTATTGTAAACCACAGAGAACACAGAGTTCACAGAGAAAATTTTAATTTGAATCAAAACTTAATTTAAATTTATTAAAGTAAAAATTATGGATTTAAATCAAAATTTAATTTAATTTTTAAAAATATTCTCTCTGTGAACTCTGTGTTCTCGGTGGTTAATAAAAAAACGAATTATTAGAGATTCCCTACTGAATATTTACAAAACGCTAAATGTAGTTTTTTTTAACAGAAATACAAATACGTATCTTGTTAAATATAAACTTGTTAAAAATCAAAAAAACTAGCAACCCGATAATTCGCCTTAACTTATGGGACAAAGAGGACAAATTGCCTTAAAATCTAGGATTAGAGCCTCACGAGATAAATTAATTTTCCACCGAATATATTGGGTAATTTCAAAAAACGTAATTTATTGTAATATTTCTGTAGGGAACTTCTAAAAACCTCATGTAAAATTTATGTAACCGTTCACGGAATTTTTTATTTTTTTATCGAAAAAATAAAACGTGAATATTGACAAATTAATAATTGTAGAGACGCAATGCCTTGCGTCTCATTGTTGGCTTAGTCTAAATTCGATCAAATGATCGCATAGAGATGCAAAGCATTGCGTCTCTACATTGGGTTTAGCAATTCAAATCCGAATTTAAAAAACCCGTGAACGGTTACATTATTTTTTCAGTGCGTCTTCTAGTATTTCTAAACCTTCTGTAGCGATTTTTTCGTCTATATTCATTGGCGGTAGGAGTCTTATGACGTTATTTTGCGTGCAATTTATTAGTAATCCGTTATCCATGCAAGTTTTTACATATTTTGCGCCTTCTGCGGCTAATTCAATACCGATCATTACTCCGTGTCCTCTGATTTCTCTAATGATATCGATTTCGTTTGCGAGATCGTTTAGAGTTGAGCGGAAAAATTCGCCTATTTTTGTTGCTTGTTCTAGTAGATTTTCATCTTCGATCATTTTAATAGCCGCGATTCCTGCCGCCGCCGCGATTGGATTTCCTCCGTAAGTCGAGGCGTGCATTCCGGGTTTTAAACTTGGCGTGATTTCGCGTCTTGCGAGCATTGCCGCGCCGGCTAATCCTCCCGCAACTGCTTTCGCTAACGTCATAATATCCGGCTCGACTCCATAATGTTGATACGCAAACCAATTTCCCGTTCTTCCGCAACCCGTTTGAACTTCGTCGAAAATCAACAACAATTTGTACGAATCGCAAAGTTGACGCAACCCTTGCAGAAATCCATCCGGCGGCGTACGAACTCCGCCTTCGCCTTGAATCGGTTCGATCAAGATCGCGGCGGTTTCGTTGTCGATAGCTTTTTGTACTATGTCTAAATCGCCGTAAGGAACGTAAGTAAATCCGGCAAGTAGCGGTTCTATTCCAGCGTGATATTTCGGTTGAGCCGTTGCCGAAATAGCGCCCATCGTCCGACCGTGAAAACTTCCCTGAAACGTAATAATTTTGTATCGACCTTTTTGAGAATGTAAACGAACAAGTTTTATCGCCGCCTCATTCGCTTCAGCGCCGCTGTTGCAGAAAAACGCTTGTCCGTCGAAACTTCGCTCTGACAATAGTTTAGCCCATTCGCCTTGTTGTTCCGTGTACCAAGTATTAGGCACGTGAATCAAACGAGCAACTTGTTTCTGAACGGCTTCGACAACCGGTTGAGGACAATGTCCTAAAAGTCCGCAACCCCAACCCGGAAAAAAATCGATATAACGTCGTCCTTCCGTGTCCCATATTTCAGCACCCTTGCCATGAGCAAGAGCTACAGGATAACGCGTGTAATTGCCAATTACATATTTATTATATAGAGAAATTATTTCTTGAGAGTTTAACATCTTTTTTGAATTATACGGCTCGCACGTCAAATTTCGACAAATACTTGATCGTCGAATTCAATCGCCGGCAAAGGTTAAATTTGGTTGTAATTATTGGTAACCGTGAACGGTTACTATTTATTGTAACGATAAATTACTTTCATAATGTCGCCACATACAGGGCTTGATTATCGCGTGATTCCGAATCGTAACCTACGGTTATGCACATGTCGTCCTTGCGGGACTAATAAAAATATTCCGCTAAATATTACTAAAACCGAATACCGAATTTAAAACCCGTGAACGGTTACAAAAATTGCAACTGAATAGTTACGATTTTTTGAACAGGAAATAATAGACGCCCTAAATAGGTAATGAGTATTTATCAATAACCTCCAATCATTCGAAGCATCTGCTGACTTGCTGTAAGAGGAGAATATTGAGGAGAATCGTCCTGTTTTGGGGCGTCAGTTTCGCATTATACAATATTTATATCGTGTTTGTCAATTAAGAACTCATGTTACGCACTTGCTACTCCAGACAGGTAGGCGACCTTTCGCCGAAAGGTCGCGTCGGCGTTAGCCGACGGTAAATCTGAATTGATTTTAGGGAACTTCTAAAAACTAATTTTAGAAGGAACGCGGGCGTCCCGCCTGCATGACAAACGCTTAAATATGCGGTCGAGACGACCGCGTTCCTAATAAAAATAAATTTTACATGAGGTTTTTAGAAGTTCCCTTATGTAATATCAGGTGAAAAATACAAATGATGATTTGACAATAACAAATTTGTAATCGTTCACAAGAAAAAAAATCCGACGCCACGAAGGGACAACGGAATTATAACCGCAACGCGAGGAGCTAAACTACGCTATTGCTGGACGCCGCGATGGGGCTTAAAATAATATGTCGTTACAAATGAGACACCTGATTTTTTATAAACATTTTCTACCAACATTGTGTCCCTAACGGGACGCGAATTTAATAAAATTTGAATTATTAGAGATTCCCTAGTTTCAAATCAACGATTGAGCGACACAAGGGACAAAACAATATTCCACTAAAATATTACAAAAAACACTAATACAACTATAAAATGTACAAAATTTATTCTTATTTTGTTCGAGTACAATTGTCTGATGTTGATGTTAATGGTCATGCAAATAACGTTTGTCATGTTCGTTGGATGAATGATGCGGCAGTAGAACATTCTCGAGTAAATGGTTGGTCTCCAGAACGCTATGTTGAACTGGGCGCGACTTGGTTTGCAAGACGTCATACAATAGACTATCTCTCGCCGGCTATGGAAAATGACGAATTAGAAATTCAAACTTGGGTCAGCGAATGGAAAGTAATAAGATCAATTCGCAAATATCGGTTTACCCGAATCTCAGACGGAATAATAATTGCTGAGGCAGAAACTTTATGGGCATTTGTTAATCTAAAAACTGGACGACCAACCAGAATCCCTAACGATGTCTCCGATTGCTTTTTCGTTACAGAAAATCCCAAACCCGATTAGTATAATTAAGTACAGAAAATCAAAGCTACTTCAAACGCAAAGAAAAACAATTATGTTCTATCTTGACAAAGGGGACGTTTGGGTTGAAAATTTGCTTGAAACGACTCAAAAGCGATTTCTTTTGAGTCGTTAATTTACGATTTCAAACAACGACGTCCCATTTGTCTCTTAAGAAAAGAAACATTTGTTCCCGTTCAAAGTTTACAATTTTTTTCTTCGCCGATTTAAATCAAATCAAAATAAACGTCGGTGATTTTGTAATAACAGACAATCGCGAATCATACGACTCTAACCGAATTAACATTTGCAGTTTAAATAAAACAATCGGTTGTTCACGCTTGTCCGGTAATTTATGTAACGAATAAAATTACAAATTGAAAATATTTTTCGTTACAATAATTGCCGATTTAAAAAAACGACACGTTAAAAAGGATAACCAATATGACTATTGAGCTTTCGTTGACATCGATTCCCACATCAATCACTCAATCGCAGTGGGATGTTTTTTGGAATGACTCGCTTCGGATGTTTGAAAAATTTCCGGTAAGTTTAGTTCGATTGATAGATCGTCAAACCAATTACGGCGTTATTCGACTTCTATCTCGTAATCTTGTCGATTCAGATTCGAATGGCGAATACTTCACAATTTCAGGCGACGCCTCTTCCTTGACAACCGGAGAAGACCTCCAAATCTACCGCGATTTCGAATATTACAGAAAAGAATGGAATAACTCAGATACAAACTTAAATGACCCGCTTTATTGCACATCTACAGATTACGACCCCGAAAAACAAGATAAATATCCGCCTATTCACGGCGTAAAAATATTTCATATAATAACTCATGGTCATCCTTATCATTATGCGGTGATAAGTATAATCGCTATGGGTGAATATTTGCTTGGAGGAAAATGCGTCGGATGGGAAAAATTACGTCATAAAGAAAGCATCGCCGCGCGGCATTGGCTTTGCGATATTTTTGAAACAGATATTCCATTGCCAATCTGTTTAGACGCCTCGCGGCTTTGGAATAGAATCGAAGGTATCTGCGGAGATATTAAATTAACCAGAAAACGATTCAAAGAAAGATTCATCGGAACTCGGGCAAAAGAAGTACATCGTTTGCTGGCAGAATCACGCGAAATTACAATGCGCGAATTAGCAGAAGAATTATTAGAAGCCGACAATATCAACGATCCATTCGCAATATCAGTTTCCGAATCTTTTCTGGAAGCAACAGACGATCTCGACATGTATCTCGACTTGATCGATTTCAGAAACTCGCTCGCCAAAGCTCGCAATAACGATGATTCGTCTGGCTCTCAATATACGATTATTACGTTAGAGTCGGTTTTACAAATGTTGATAATGCATCACGTAACAATATCGAAATGGCAATGCGAAGAATTACACGACTTCAAACGATGGATGAACATGGAAGGCGATTCCTATTTTTCGGCTAATACGTCGGTAATAAAAGCGCTTGTTCCGCGAAAATTTGATTTTTATTGTTCAAAAACCGATCTTCTTGAAACGTTTATTCATCGTCCTTCTGCCGACCCCAAATCGCTTAAAGAAGCTTTTGAATCGGCATTTTTAGAAGTTGAAGAACAAATCGAAAGAATTACTAAAGCAGTTCGTAAAATTAAAGACGAAGCCGACAGAAAATATCCGCCCGAAAAAGGCGGTATAGATATTAAACCAACAGACAACCATCCGTTTACGTATGTCGTACAGTCGGAAGCCCGCGTTCAATCGCAACTATTAGAACCGATGGGAAACAACGATGTTATAAATCTCGCAAAAAAAACATGCTCGTTCATAGCAAATATCAGAAAATATAATTTCGACGTAAATATCGACGAAATGCTAGACGACACAAGCGGAGAATTACAAAAAGTTGCTATCGCGAATCTAATTAAAGATTACGCCTTGCCAATGCTAGAGGAAGTTTGGGATCAACTCATTAATACAAAAGACGTTAAATTGTTAAATTTTTTCGTAATACTCATAACGGTTTCAACGTCGAAAGAGTATAACCGATTATTACCGATAGCAGTGCAACTTGTCAATCAACCCAATTTTTGGGAACTGTTCAAAAAAACCATTTTGTTAGCGTCAGTAAAAAAATCAAAATAATTATACTTTAAACGTGAGCGGTTACCCAAAAAAATTATATGGTTTTAAAAAGCCAAAGATAATTTTTTGTGGAGACTTAGGGGGCGTTCTTGTTTGATATCTGGGATTGATGGTTCGATGGGGGACAAAATTTAAAGAAAAAAATTTCTCTTTGTTAAAAGCTGTTGTTTTCTTTTGAGTCGTTAATCTCCGCCGATTTCAAACAACGATGTCCCATTTGTACTATAAAAAAAGAACCATTTGTTACCGTTCAATGTATATTAGAAATTCCTTCTTTAACGATTACTGTGTGTTCGGCGTTGGGGAGTTTTTTGGGGTAATCTTCGCGGTTGTGTGCGCCTCTTGTTTCTTTTCTTGATAATGCGCCTTCTATAATTAGTCTCGCAACAATAAGCATATTCTGAACCTCCCAACCTGCAACGTCCGAAAAATTTTGCGAGAAAATATACTTCGACCACAACAACGTATCATCAAGCGCAGTTTTTAATCCGCTTTCGTTTCTTATAACTCCGGCAGTTCGCCAAAGTAAACTCTTCAACGAATTACAAATGTCCGTCAAATCAATCGATTGCGGATTCTGCGTCGTTTGATCAATCGGCGGTAACGGCTTGTTCTCAATCGGTTCGACATCGTAATCGTTTGTCATCATCTTGGCAATCTTCGACGCGCCACGCCCCGCCGATTCACCATACACCAACGACTCCAATAAACTATTCGACGCCAACCGATTCGCCCCATGCAATCCCGAACTCGATACCTCACCCGCCGCCCATAACCCCCCAAGCGTCGTTTGACCATCAATGTCAACCACCACACCGCCCATCGCAAAATGCGTTCCGGGTCGAACTGGTATTTTGTCCTTGCTAACGTCAATGCCAAACCGCTTACACGTCGCAACAATTCCGGGAAAACGAGAATAAATCCAGTCCTTCGGCTTGTGCGTAAGATCAAGATAAACATTCGACGTATTCGTCTTCTTCAAATGACGAACAATACTAAGACTAACAACATCACGCGGCGCTAAATCTCCGCGCGAATCGTACTCTTTCATAAACTCATATCCATTGCGATCAACAAGTTTCGCGCCTTCACCCCGCATCGCCTCCGAAATCAAACTCCGACTACTGCCCGCAATGTATAATACAGTCGGATGAAATTGCACAAACTCCATGTCTCTAATCGCCGCACCCGCCCGAAAAGCCATCGCAACGCCATCGCCCGTCGCAATCGACGGATTAGTCGTCTCACGATAAACTTGACCCATCCCGCCACACGCTAATATCGTTTGCTTCGCCCAGATAAGCTCTTTCTCGTCATGCTTTTTCCAATAAACAATCGCGCCGCGACACCTGTTCGCAACCGTTAAAAGATCAAGCGCAAATGTATTCTCCCAAATCCGAACATTCGGACGCTGACGCAACTCCGCAATCAAAGACCGCATTACTTCTCGTCCGGTTGAATCACCGTTTGCGTGCAAGATTCTATCGCTGCGATGTCCGCCTTCACGACCAAGCATGATCTCGCCGCTAGACGTTTTGTCAAACTTCGCGCCGATCTCAATCAAATTACGAACCTCAAAAGGTCCGCGATTCACCACATGCTCGACAACCGTTTTATCGCAAAGTTCTCCGCCGGCGGTAATGGTGTCTTCGATGTGTTCTTGAATCGTGTCTGTTTTCGCCCAAACAGCGGCTATTCCGCCTTGCGCATTGACACTATTCGAATTGTCAAGTCCATCTTTGCAAATCAAAAGCACGCTAAGCGATGGGTCAACCGCCAACGCCGCACGACAACCGGCTAAACCACCGCCTATTATCAATACATCCGTAAAAAAATGAGGATGACGCTTAGGATGAAATGGAACAAGATACCTTAACATAATATTTTTTTGGTTAATGTTTTTTTGCCCACAAAAAAATTTTTTCACAAAAAACAAAACGACGCTGATTACCTCAAGAAGGCTCTTTATTGTAACAGAAATTTTTATAATTCAAATTAACCGGCATACGGTTATTAATGTATTGTCCCATGCGAGACAGAATAGTTACCAAAATTGTAACCGTTCACGGAATTTTTTATTTTTTTATCGAAAATTTTAAACGTGAATAGTTACAAATTAACCAATGTAGAGACGCAATGCCTTGCGTCTCATTGTTCGATCAAAAGATCA
>JAITAZ010000086.1 GCA_031283825.1 Planctomycetaceae bacterium
TTTTTTGACGTCATTTTCAACTACGTTAAACGGCGATAACATTGACAAAATCCGTTGATTAATTTCTCCTCGCGTTGACAACGGATTGACCATAATAATATTACGTATCAACGTAGCGAGACCATAACCGCTAGTTTCGGAAAGTAAACCGTCTGAAACGGTTATCTCAAAATATTTTTGAAATTCTTCTTGTGTAAATTGTTTCATTTTTGTATCTTACTCAACACATGTTGAGTTGCTGCCGGTAATGCACGATCAATAAGTAAATGCGGAATAATTACAATCTCCCATCCATCTGCCCTTAATATTTCATTCTGTTGCTTTGCTCGTTCGGTAGATGGAATTTGGTTTAGTAATGAATGAGATAAAATAATAGCCGTTTTTTGGGAGTTGTCTATTTTGATGACGCCGTTTTCTATATCAGCGGAAATTTCTTTACAACATAAATCCTCTTTTAGTATGCGTAGTAATCGGTCTTCGATTAAGTCGTCTATACTCGGCAAAGTTCCATTCAGTAGAAAACGAAGAAGTCCCGCCGCAGTTCGTCGGTCTAAATCGCCGTGCAAAAAACGATTTTGATAATTCTGTAAACAACGTTGACAAGCATGCTCACAATCGCAATTTTCTAAACGTTGCAAAACTTTTTGTAGAAATTCTCTTGGCGATTTGGTCGCCGCTTGCACAAATCCAGCGCCGTCTGCGACATTATCATAAAGAAAAACATCCGCTTCTGCGCCGCCTTGACCGCTTGTTGTCGCTGACGGTTGAAATTCGCCGCCGATATTGTTAGACGCAATTTCTAACTCGTTCACCGCAGTTTGACTCATTGCCGTCGCTAACGTTCCAAGCGTAATACGAGCAAGGTGCGAACCCTGAGATAATCGAATTGTATCTCCAAAATTTAAACGAAATAATACGACATCGCTATAAAATTTTGTTCCAAGAACAATTCTTTCCGGTTTATATTTTTTGCAATCTTGCTTTTCCTTTTGTTTGTTAACTGGAAAAGGTTTAGTATGCGATTGTCCAGTAAAACGTTTATCAGAAATCCATTCGGCAGGTTCTATACGTCCGCACGATTGACAGAAATTAAATCCTGACAATTTTTCTTCGTTTGCGCCGCGATTAGTCAGAATCAGTTCTTTTTTGCCTTTCCAAATAGCGAATCGTGCGTCCGAATAAAAAGGCGACGTTTGCTTAAAATCGGCAATAAGTCTTGCGCGAGTGGTGAAAGAATCATCGGGCATTTCATTTTCCGGCAATTCTTCTTGCATATCTACCGGTTGTGCAAAACCTGTCGGAATAAGCCAAATTCGAGCAGGTCCGAGCGTTTCTTGATTACAACCCGGACAACGAATTTTTTCGCCTTCATTTCCTTCGGACAACTCTTTCAATTCGACATAGCCGCAAGAACATTCGTAGTACAGTTTACGTTTCTTCCATGCGTCGTCGAAATCTTTTTTATAAGGCGACCAAATAGCAAACGAATAATGACGTTTGCCGTCAATGTAAACTTCCCTGCCCGGCGCATAACTTGATAATGCTTGCGTTAGTCCGTATTGCGGAGCATACTTCAAGACTGGTCGCCGATAATTTTGCGAGAGTTCTTTATCGAACACATGCATCGCTACAACATCTATCGGAAAAGAATAAGACGGCAAAAGAGAAACATCAAACAAGAAATCAAGAAGTTTCTCTGTATCACGCGGTGAATTTTCATTTTCGATAACGTCTTTATCATCGTCAGTATTTTCTTCTTCTCCATGTTCTTGTTGATCGTTTATGTCAAGATGTTTTTCTCGTAATTTTGTCAACAGTGCGTTTGGAATAGCGTTAATCCACTCTTCCTTAAATTGCGTGCCGAGTAAAATTGTTTTAAGAGATTGAAGGACTTCTTGTCGTTTATCATGGAGCCATTGTTCTAAACCTGCGAAAGAAAATTCCGATTCTTTTCCGTTGCGAAAATCCTTGACTTTACCGAGTGCGGAGAAGACATTAGAATCATACGTTTCATTTATTCGTTCTTGTTGAAACATACTGAAAATTTGTGCAAAAAGATGTCGTTTAACAATTTCTTCGTTATCGATATTTAGAATCGGACTCTTTACTGCGCCGCCGATCATTTCCGCCGGTTCAGAGAAGTATTGTTGATTATGAGAATCTGTATCTGCATAAGTATTGATAGTTGAAAGCGCCGCGCCGCGTCGTCCTGCTCGTCCTGCTCGTTGTTGATAATTAGAACGATTCGGCGGAACATTCCGCATCGCAACCGCCGTCAATGAGCCGATGTCAATTCCAACTTCCATCGTTGTCGTGCAAGATAAAACATCAACCGATATGTTCTGTTCTGTATCGTTTTCTTGCAGCGGCAATTCAATATCTTGAAAACGAATTTCATATTTTTCTGAAAGAGCAAATGCGTCATTGCTGCCGGAAGGAATTTCGCCGATTGCCGCCGTGTGTTCTTTGGCAATAAATGGATAAGGCTTGTATTTTAATTCGCTATTCAATCGGTCTGTTTGTTCGCGATAAACTTTAATACGTTTCAAAGACGACAATTCTTGTATCGGATTAATTACTTCAACCGAATTTTTTGAGCTACAAAAAGGACAATGATTTTTAATAAGCGAGTTGAATGGGAAAAGTTTTGTACAGGTTTTACATCGTAACCACTTTTCATTAGTATTGGTAATTTTAAGAAATAATTTTCCGCTATTAAGAAAAAATCCGTTTGCCGTTGCATCAAGTCCCCAGTTTTTTCGTAGATATTTAATCCATCTGGCTGGACTGTTTCTCGCCTCCGAAAAATTCTTGTCCACGAATGAATTATCTTGAATGATAAATTTAAAATCTTCTACAAATCGTCCTTCGTGTCTTTTGAGATAATGATATTTATTATCGTTGTCGATCCAGTTGCTTGGCGTGTTGCGGAGTTTTAACGTTTTTTTATCAAGCATCAGTTGAATCCATAAATCGAGGAGATTTTGTTTCCATTCTTTTTGTTCCTCATTTGACAATTTTTCTATTGTTTTTGGAAGCGGTAATTTATCCCATTCGGCATCGTTGTTTTTGTTGACGTCTTCCAAGTCGGGAATAATTCGAGCTAAACCTAGCGCGTGATAATTTGAATTTTCATTTAAAAGTATATCGTAAATTGCCGTCAACATAGATTCCGGTATTCGATCAAACAATTCTATATTTTTTCTCAAAGTATTCCATGTGAGATTATCGCGTTTGATATTATCTCTCATTTTGTTGTAATGCTCGTTAAACAATTCGCCGCTTTTCAGAATAGGCGAAAGAGCAATATCTTGATGAATAGCGCCGACGAGACAAGCGGCATAGCCATAATTGAGCGATGGTATTTCATTTACAGCGTCGGCATTTGTTTTGAATCTTTCGGCGAGATAACGGTATCCATCGAGCATTAACGCGCGTAGCGCGTCTCTCATTGAATCTTTTGTCAAAGTTCCGGCAAGACGCGACGCCGCTTGACGACCATCAGAGAAAATTAAAAGTTTACGACCTTTCAGCGATGTCGTGGAATCGGGTTGTTCCGGTTGTTCCAATAATTGCGAGACAATAAGATGTTGAAAAGGCATATCGCCTTTTGTTCTATGATTACTGATATACCAACTTTTTGCGGAACAAATTGGACATTGCGTAAAACGACGTCCATCTTTTCCTTTATCGGCAGGAATCCATACGGGGCGAGTGTTCGTAGTTGGAAATTCTAGCAATGTTCCGGTTGATATATTCAAGTAACGTTCAAGATATTTCGATTTTTCCGACTTGTTGATTTTTTCTGGTTTTTGCGGTTCTTGTAAGAGAATTTGAATTGGTTGAACGGATTCTTTAGCGTTGTCAAAATTTTCGTTTTCTTTAATTCCGTCAATTTTTCCGACGTCTTCTGACCAGAGATAATGCGGATTATCAATGTTGTCAGTCCAAGCATAAAAAAATGGAGAGCCGCATTTTTTACAAGAATGTAATTCAAAGACCCGATGTTCGCATTTACAATAACGTCGTGGTTCTGTGTAGAGTTTACCGGTATATTGATTACGATTTTCAATAGATAAAGCGGAACAATCCGGATCGCTGCAAGCCCATAAACCGGATAAACCGCGATAAAATCGATGTACTCTTGCTGAAAATAAAGAATTACCTTGTTCGTTTTTAGCAAGCGAAGCTAATTCAATAAGTTTATCAGTTGCAGTTTTGGCAAGTTGCTTGTCAATTCCAGCGAATAATTTTTCAGATAATTGATCTATTTTTTGCGGTGCTTCGGCGTTTTCCTCTTTATGAGTTGATTTGTCTTTTTCACATTGCGATAGAGAGGTTAAATTTGCAAGTCTTCCGAATACCGGCAACGAGCGTAATTTTTCTGAAATTTCTTTAATTTTGTTTTCATCTTTTCGAATCTTATCAAGTTCAATTTCGGCTAACCAATTTGCATCGTTTTGTGTTCCTTCGCCGGACGGCCAATGGGCAACTTTTTTGTCCTCCGACGTAATAGCGATTACAGTATCAATATCAACTCCATTCAATTCAGCGGCAAACTTACGTGCTTCTTCTTTTTCTCCCAGTGATGCGCTTGTGCATATTACTTGAAATTGTTCCAGCCGTAAACCGAGACGTTCTTTCAACCGTCGAATAAGCATAGCGACTTCTGTTCCTTGCGCCCCGTTGTAAAGATGCGATTCATCCAGTACCAAAATAAAACGCTCATTGGGATTTTCTTTATAATATTTTTTTGTTTCTGTAAATATTTTACGTTCTATTGGTCGTAGGAGCATATATTCCAGCATTGAGTAGTTTGTAACCAAAATATCCGGCGGATTGTCTTGCATTTCGTAGCGGAGTATTAACTCTGGATCATTTAGATTTTCAACGGTGCGGCATTGTTTGCCGTTTTTTACCCCATGAGAATTATTTTCTCCGTACCATTCAATAAATCCTTTTGCTAAATTATCAATTGGATATTTAATTGGAAACTTCCCTTTTTCGACGAGTTGTTTAATAGTATCGTTTGCTTTTTTTCGTTCTTTTTCGTCGTCGTGATTTAATGCTTTGTCGGCGAGGTCGAGATAAAATTTCAATCCTCTTAATTTGCCGTATTTGCCGTATATCTTATTGCTAAAATTTTTGTTGCCGACGTCTGGTAAACGCCCCGGAAAGAGCGTACGTCCGGTGTAGCGTCCGAATTTTACTGGTCGGTTTGACGCTTTCGTGAATAAATCAAAACATTGCTGCGATCCAAACAACCGCCGCAAACGTCCCAACTGATCATTAACGAGAGCGTTCATCGGATACAAAAGCAGCGCACGAACTGCCCGCGTTTGAAAAGACAATTTATCAATTTCGCTAATAAGCCGACCAAGTATCGGCAAGAGAAAACATTCCGTTTTACCGGAACCGGTTCCCGTTGTTACGATAATATTCTTCTTATCCGTCAACACCGCTTCAATTGCTTCCGCTTGATGTAAATACGGAGGATCGAAAAGAAGTTTCGCTTTTGCTAAGTCGGTTAATTTTTTTGCGACTTCTACAGGAATATTCAAGTCGCCAAATTTTTTGTTGACTTTATATTTCGCGCTGCTCTCAATATAAGGACTTTGTGCAATAACGCCTTCAACGTTGAGTAACTGTTCACGTTGTCTCAACAAATTTTCATCGGAAAGATGATAAGCGGATTCGATGTATCTCAATAATGCTTTTCTGTTATTTTCGATTTCATTAAACATTTTAAATTGGTTCGCGCTGTAAATTCTGGTTTATCGCCGCCGGCTTATTATCGGAAAGCCGGTTCGTACGTTCTTGCGTCGCCGGAATTTTTAGTACGAGTTATATAATTGTTGGAGGAATTGTTGATCTTGACATTTAAATGTAAAACTGCTTTACAGCAACATTCTATTTGATTGCGGGCAGTAATACAGTCCGTTAAATATTTTTTGCGGAGGTAAAAATAATTTTTTACAAGAAGAAGTTGTTCCTCAAGCCGTTTTTTGACCGGTTCATAATTTAGACGAATCGTTTGTTCGTTAGTTTCTTCATCGATTTTACGTTGCGCATCTGAAATTTTGAAATTAATAACGCGCTCGCGAATATCCAATTCTTCTTGTAATGAATTTATTCTGTTGTCTAACATTTTTTGATAATCGGCTTGCCAACGCTTTTGAGTTGTTACTTGCGCCAATTGAAGAAAATGATTCAACTCATTTGCGTTGAACAATTTTGGCTGTATCGATATATTCGTTTCCGTTTCTGGTATTTTGGTTAAAAGACTATAAATATTTTCATTCGTAACTTTATTTCCTCTGTTGCCGTTTTTGATAAAACCGTATATTTCTAAAGAACCGGCAAACAGTAAATCGAGAAAACGGTTGTCGGCGGTTAAGCCGGTTTCTAAACGGCGTTGTTCGGATAACCGCATTTCTTCTTGCGTTTTATTCTCGCTTTTTTGTAACTTGTCAAGCATATTCGGATGCGGTAATTGTTTCCGTTGAGTTGTCAATATTCCAATTAAATATTCGCCTTCCTGAATTTCATTTTCAAATTGTTCTGTGTTAAACGAAACGTCGCAAGAATACATTCTGTGATACGCAAATATTTTAGCAAAATGATTGATAAAACTATCGTGTAATTGCGAACCGAAATTGAAAAATTGAAACGGAACTTCGTATCGTTGCTTTATCCGGTAACGTTTATCAGTTATTGGCGCGAGGTCTCTTGGCGGAATCTGAATTTGATTTCGCTTTATTATAAATGGTTTTGTTCCGATAGGATCTTCTTCAAGAAACGGAATAGAAATGCGGCTATTACGCGGTTTGTCCATTACATT
>JAITAZ010000215.1 GCA_031283825.1 Planctomycetaceae bacterium
AGTGTCCCCTAAGTCCCCTTTGTCCCCAATGTCCCCCCAAAAAAATAATATGGTTTGTAAAAATACCATGAACGGTTACTATTTTTTTTAGTTAGCGCAATTCGGCATTTGAAGCTGCCCAGTAGATAATTCCTCGACCCCTGATCATGTAGGCAACTAGATCAGGGGCAGCAAGTGCGTAACATGAGTTAATAATTACAAAATTCTGCTGAAATATTGTAAATTTTTCTAAAAAAATCAAACTCTCAAAATTGATATTGCCGATAAATAATTTTGATTCCCTCCGATTTTCGGACGGAATATTTGTTGGCTTGTTAAAATTTGCGTAAAAAAACGATTATTACGACAACAGTTAACAAAATATGTAATTTTATCAAAATTTTTTGCATGTTTTGATTATAAACGCCCGAAAACAAGTTTCGGGGGATTTAAACTAATGTTGTCGTTTAAGAATTAATTTACTCAAATTTGTTATATCGTTCTCGCGTTCAATTTTGTCGTCTGGCATAAATCAAAACGTAAATTACTAAATTTAACGCGCGAATAATTTAAAACTTTTCCATCAGTTCAATTAGCGGCGATTAAGTATAAGTAATTGATCGGTAATTTTGTAATAATTTGACGTAATTTTTATAGATAACTATGACCATAAAGAACATATTTTTTTCATTCAGCGTAATTGTAATATTCGCGGTTTTATTGTTTGTCAATTTGACAGAATTACAATCAGACGAATGCGCCGTTCCTTGCGATCCGGTACGCGCTGACGAATCAAATTGCGAACCATGCGAACCAATCGGATGCTCGCCGACAGAAATCGAAATTTGCGAAGTTAATAATTTTTTCAGCGATTATAAAAAAAGTAAATGCAAATTAAACTGTTTCGATATTACCGGATGGATTCAAGGCGGATTCTACTCAAACGCTCACGGCAAAACAATAGAACGAGATAAAGTTCGCAACTACGATAACCGAAACGTAACGGCTTTCAAAAATAATTCCGGCAACGGCTATTTTTTAGGCAATACTCAATCAACTGACTTTCAAATAAATCAAATTTGGGTCGAAGTTACAAAAGAAGCAAACGGCAAACACGGACTCGATTGGGGATTCGGAACAGGTTTGTTTTTCGGAACAGACGCATGGTTCACACAATCGTTTTCGGACGCAAAATTCGATTACGGTTGGCAAAGCGGAGATTATTTTACGTCAATTCCATCGCTGTATTTTCAACTTGCCTACGGAGACTTGTCGGTAAAAGTCGGCAAGTTTGAAACGTATCTCGGCTACGAATCGTTGCGAGCGCCCGATGCGATTTTTTATAGTCATCCTTATACTTTCATGCTCGAACCCGCCACGCATTCCGGCGTACTCGCCGAATACTCGCCGTCTGATAAATTACAACTCGTTCTAGCCTACACAACCGGCGCAGACGGCAGCTTGGAAAACGCTTACGACGATCACGGATTTTTAGGATCGATTTCGTATCAGCTAACAAAGAAATTGAATCTGACCTACTCGATGATGTTCCAAAGATACGGCGGAGGAATTTATAAAAACAGCTTTACTCGCGATTTCGCAAACTCCAATCAATTCTTCCACACCTTCCTCGCAAGCTACGATATTTCAGATCGATTGACCTACACGTTGCAATGGTCTTTGGGCGATGTAAAAGATCGTTTAGCGTCAACTCATGATCGATTGAAAGGAATTGGTAATTACCTCAAGTACAAATTAAATAATTTCTGGAGCGTTGGATTTCGCGCAGAATGGTTCGCAAACGAAGACGCCGATTTCACCGAATACACCGCAGGTCTAACTTGGAAACCAAACGAAAAATTAATCGTTAGACCAGAATTAAGATTCGATCACTCCTCAGACAAAATAAATAAACCCTTCAACGGCGGCAAAAACCGAGACCAACTTTCAGGCGGAATTACAGGAGTTATCATCTTTTAAACCAAACGCCAAAATTAAAATAAATTTAGAATAAATAACGTGCATCATCATAATTAAAAAAATACAACTATGCTAAAGATAAACGATATTCGATCACGTAGGCGACATTTCGCCGAAAGATCGTCTAACTGATCAATGATTACCTACCCTGCTGAATATTTACCACAATAGATAAACAACAATAACAAAATTAAAGTATTAACTAATATTTTAACGGCAACGGATTGCCTAATTGGGCGATCCCGTTGCCGTTTTTTTTTGCGCAAATTCAAAACAGTCGGCGAATGACGCTAGAAAATTACGATGCAATATCACAATCAATTTTAATGACATGAAAAATAAACTAATAATTATTGTAACGATAATAATCGCAACGATATTGTCTTTGCTTTTTTTGAAACCGACAATTGCGCCGGCAAACGACGAATTAACGTCAACGATCCAATCGCCGTTTCATCAGTCGGATGTTTTTAACTTGTATCTACAGCCAGCTTTACCGCCGACGCCGACGCTAACTCTACCGCCAACGCCTCAGCCAACGCCGCTGACGACGCCGCTGACGACGTATCAGCCAATATCTCAGCCGACGTTATCGCCGACGTTACCGCCAACGTATCAGCCGACGACGCCGTATCAGCCGACGCCTCAACCTCCGGCTCTTTTATCGACTCCTCAACCTGTAGAACAAGCGATGGCTACTAACGCAACAACTAACGAAAACGAAGCTCCATTTTCATTTGCAACGACTTATCGAAAAGTTACAGGACCGATAATTTATGATGCGGTCGAGAGTGGCGAAGTTGTCGGCGGCGTTTGTTCGCCGGTTTATGCTGCGCCGGTTTGCGAGCCTGCGTGTAGTCCGGTTTGCGATTCGATTTGTAGTCCGGTTTGCGATGTTCCGTTGGTAGAGGAAATTGGTTGTTATGACGATGTCTCTTGTGATCCGGCGTGGTATTCGCGAATAAAATTTTACGGTTGGCTTCAAGGCGGACTTTACGCTAATTCTCATGGCAGTACGACTCAGCGTTATCAAGGTTTGAATCGTCGCGGGCAGCGGGAATTGCTTCAACAGTCGTCCGGCGGCAATGGCGAGTCGCTTGGTAAAGCTCGTCAAACTGGGGCGGTTTTGAATCAGCTTTGGTTGGGTTTGAGTCGGGAGTTGGACATGCGGTATGGTTTTGATTGGGGATTTCGCGGAGAGTTTTTGTTCGGGACAGACGCATGGTTGACGCAGAGTTATGGCGATGCAACGTTAGATTATTGGTCAACTCGGCGGGACTATGGAATTTCGATTCCGCAGTTGTATATTACGATGGGTTATATGAATTTGTCGGTTAAGGTTGGCAAGTTTGAATCGTTGCTTGGTTTTGAGCATATTCAAGCTGTTGATTCTCCGTTTTATAGTCATTCGAATTTATTTTATGCGGAGCCGCAGTCTCATAGCGGCGTTCTTTTTGATTATAATTTCAATCCTGATTTTTGGTGTAGTTTAGGTTATGTTCAGGGGTCGGATTCAACTCTTTCGAATAGGTTTGGAGACAATGGACTTCTTGGCGGAATTTATTGGAGATGTTGTCCATCGACGACGCTTTGGTACACGATTTATTATTCAAAAAACAGAGCTGGAACATTTGCCAATAATGAAATTCATACCGGCGGAGATTTATTTCGTCATACGTTTGTTCTCAATTGGAAATTGACTCCGCGATTAGATTATGTATTTCAATGGGACATCGGCAATCGACGCGGCATGAAATATGGATTAGGAAATTCGTCGTATTTCGGATGGGCGCAATATTTCACCTACAAGATACATCAGCGGTTGAGCGGAGGAATAAGAATTGATCAATTGCATTCGAATACGCTTATGTCGTTATCCGGTTTTGCGAGACCGAACACGGGACATTTCATCGGAAATTTATATGGAATCACAATCGGACTTGAATGGAAACCATATCAAAATTTCAGTTTCAAACCCGAACTACGCTACGACTACTCCGACACGCTAGGAACTTTCGGAAAAGGAAATAAAAGAGACCAAATCTCATTCGGATTCGGAATTGTATTCGACTTTTAAGAAATAAGAGTTTCTGTAAACGTTCACGGTTTTAAAATAATGTAGAGACGCAATGCCTTGCGTCTCTATCGGTGATCTTTTGATCGAACAATGAGACGCAAGGCATTGCGTCTCTATCGGTGATCTTTTGATCGAACAATGAGACGCACAGCATTGCGTCTCTACATTCGTTAAATTGTAACTATTCACGTTTTAATTTTGCGATAAAAAATAAAAAATTCCGTGAACGGTTATAAAAAATTACTATTTCAAAACGGAGAAAAAAATGAAAATTAAAAATTTGTTTGTGATTGGATTTTGTTTGGCTTTAAGTTTGGCGGGTTTGAGTAATGTTTATGCAGAAAAGAAATCGGACGCGGAAATTGTTTTGAGTTTTTATGTTTCTCCAGATGGAAACGATCTCAATTCTGGAACTAAGGAAAAGCCTTTTAAAACGATTGCCAAAGCGCAGGAGGCTCTTCGTACAACGAAGGTTGAAAAAAAGGGCGATAAGGAAGTTCATCTGCTTGCCGGAACATATTTATTGACTGCGCCGTTAACGTTTACTCCAGAAGATGGCGGGACGGTTGAGAAAGATTATCAACAAGTTTTTTACGAAGGGCATGACGCGGTAATCTCTGGTGGAAAGCGTATTTCGGGATTTGTTCCGACTGGCAATGATGGTTGTGTTGTCGCTGATTTGCCGGAAGTCAAAAGCAAAAAATGGACGTTTCGTGATCTTTATGTCAATGATGTCCGTGCGGTTCGTGCTAGATTTCCAAACGCCGGATTTTTACGAGTTGATAAAACCGGCAAAGACCGGCGAACTAATTTCTTTTTCAAGTCTGGCGAATTAAAGCCGGTTGATGATCTCGATCAGGTTGAACTTGTTTTTCTGCATGACTGGTCGATTACTCGTACTCCGGTTAAGTCGATTGATGCGGAAAAAAATCAATTGACGTTACCGTTACAAGTCGGCGGCGTACATAATTTTTTTAACATTGACGGATTTGAGCCTCATGCTCGATATTTTCTTGAAAATTCTAAGTCGTATCTTGACGTTGCGGGCGAATGGTTTTTGGACGAGAAAGAAGGAAAGCTCTATTACAAACTCAAGGCGGGCGAGACGGCGGAGAATATAAATGTTGTTGCGCCGGTTGCGTCGCAATTGATTATTGTGAAGGGAACGGAAACGCAACCTGTTGTCAATTTGCATTTTTATAATTTGAAATTTGAACATGCCGTTTTCAATGAGAAGTTGAATAAAACGTATTGGGGTCGGCAAGCCGCTACGTTTTATGAGCCGATTCTTCGCGATTCGCCTAATTCGAATGGTAAAATGTTTGATTATCATTTGGTTGACGCGACATTGGCGGCGGTTCAGTGGGATTTTGTGTCGAATTGTACGATGGATCATTGTACGTTTCGGCATTTGGGCGAGAACGGATTTTGGATTGGCAAATCGTGTTATGCGAATTTGATTCAGGAGTGTTTGTTTGAAGATATAGGCGCAAACGCGATAATGATTGGAACGCATGATGGAAAAAATACGGCAAAATGTAATGTGATTGCTTTTAGTAAAGTTACTAAACCTGCTCAGACGCTTTATGGGGCGGTAGGAATTTGGATCGGTTTGACGGAAAACACAACTATTGACCGTTGTGAAGTTTGTGAAACGCCTTATACTGGCGTATCTCTTGGTTGGATGTGGAATGACACGCCGACGGTTGCGAAGGAAAACATGGTTCTTGGGTGTCATTTGCATCATTGTATGTTGTTTCTTTCGGATGGTGGAGCGATTTACACGCTTGGTCGTCAGCGTGGTTCGCGGCTTGGGTTTAATCGGATTCATGATATTCCGCGTAATGAAGGTCGGGCGGAAAGTAATGGTATGTTTCTTGACGAAGGAACGACTGAGTTTACGGTAGATTTTAATCTTATTGTTGACACGTTTCAGCCGTCGCTTCGTTTTCATAAGGCGGGAAAAAATCTAGTTGAGAACAATTTCTTTTCGCGAAATGAGACAAGACCGGAGATTGTAACTTACAACAACACGCCCAAAGAAAACATCACTTTGAAACAAAACCAAACCGGCGACAAAGAGAAAATCACCAACGAGTTTCTAAACGTAATTAAAAACAAAATCTTCGACTACCGAACAAGATAAAACTTGTGTAACCGTTCACGGTTTTAAACACGGATAATAACGGATTTTTTTAGTGAATACAGATATTCGCGGAAAATACAAATGATGATTT
>JAITAZ010000264.1 GCA_031283825.1 Planctomycetaceae bacterium
CCCGCAGGGGCGAGATGTGCATAACCGGCGGTGTAGCGCAGCGTAACCGCCGGTAAACGCCCCACAAACCGAAAGTCCCGCAGGGACGACACTATGAATTATTATGAATTATTGTAACAATAAATCAATATCATAGTGTCGCCCCCTGCGGGGCTTGATTCACGTGCGATTCCAAACCGAAGGTTACGCTTCGCTACACCTACGGTTATGCACTTGTCGTCCCTGCGGGACTAATAAAAAAAAATAAAAAAAAAATAATTCCACTGATATATTACAAGACTCAAAAGAAATCGCTCTTGAGTTTTTTTCAATAAGTTTTAAATCAAAATGTTCCTACTATTTCTTAAAAAAGCATTTGCGGAATATTTGTATTGTCTATTAAAGGTGTCCGCGTGCTAAGTGCAATGCGAAAATTGCTATTGTTTTTTTGGTTGCGTTTGTTATACTTCGCAATGTTTTTAAACTGTATGCACTTTATATTTCGGTTAGAATTACTTGCTTAACGGAAAGCGGTTTTTTAAAGATATAGTCCTTGTATCGCCGAAATTCATAGTATAAGCGTGTGTAGTCGTTTGATTGTCGTATTCAAACGGCTTTGATTTGCGAATTCTGATTGACGCTTTTGTTACGCTCGTTGGACGCGCACTCGTTTTCGATTACGCAACATACGAGCCTTTAAAATGACGATTAACTTGCCCGCAAAATATGAAAATCGCGATTGAATTTTATAAACGGCTACTAATAAAAATTTCAAATAGAATCTCCCGCTTGATGAAGGACGTCCTTGAAATTTATTATTTAAGCTTTTTACAATATATTTTCTTTGCGATAAATCGTTTTGCGGGTTTTGAAAAAATATTTAACCAATGCGAAAAACGTATAAAAAAAATATTACATATTCGATTACGCCTTTTGGTTCATCCGCTCAAATGTTTCTTGTTGCTGAACCGGCTCAAAATTTTGTTACGCTTCCCGACGATGAAACTCAAGGTCATGGTCAATCTGTTCCCGATTGGCAACGTCAAATTCGCGCCGTGCTTAGCGACATCCGCGACTTGCTTGCCGCCGAAGATTTTTCATCCGCCGTCGCGATGAGTAATTTTTATCTGACAGATATTGCAATGAAAGAATTATTGCGTCAGATAACGGCGGAATTTTTCCCCGATGGATTAGGCGCAATGACAATAATTCCTCAAATGCCCGTTGGCGGCGGCGTTTGCGGCGCTGAAATATGGGCGATTAAAGGTGAAAATATCAAACGCAAAAATTCGCATTCAGACAATATTGTAGTCATAGAATCGGATTCGGTGCGTTGGTTTTTAGGCGGCGATTTTCGATCCGATAATTTGCCCGTCGGCGCTTATAATCGTTCTTTCGACGCAATGAAAAAATTCGGCGAATGTCTTAACCAAAATCAATTTCAACTTGACCAAGTAATCCGAACATGGATTTATCAAGGTCATCTTGTGTTGGCGGATCGAACTACCGACGACGGCGTTTTACAACGCTATCAGGAACTCAATCGCGCAAGAACAGATTTTTTCGGCGCGACAAAATTTCTGAATAAATATCTGCCGCCGGAATGTAAATCAACTGTCTTCCCAGCAAGCACCGGAATCGGCGCAGACGACGTTGACGTCGTAATCGCTGCAATCGCTGTCGATACAAAACGAAAAGATTTTATTGCCGTCCCGCTTGAGAATCCGAATCAAACGTCCGCCTTTTCGTACAGCGCAGATTACAGTCCGCAAAGCCCAAAATTCGCTAGAGGAATGGCGGTTACGATGGAAAATTGGTGTCAAATTTTCGTGTCCGGCACCGCAAGTATCACAAACTCCGAAAGCAGATTCGGAGGAGAACCCGCTTTGCAAACAGAACAAACTTTAGATAATATCGCCGCACTAATCGACGGGTCAAATTTAGAAAGACACGGAATTAAAGGATTCAATTCTGGATTAGACAATTTAGAATGCGTCAGAGTTTATATTAAAAATCCAAACGATTTCAATGTAATCGATGAAATCTGCAAAAAAAGATTAAAAAATACGCCAATCCTTTACACCATCGCCGACGTCTGCCGACCAGAATTATTAGTAGAAATCGAAGGATTCGCCGTAACAACAAAAAAGAAATAAAATTTGTAATATAGCAACGGAATATTTTACCCGTTCACGTACAAGAGAAAAATTTCATAATCCCTGAAAGGGCGTAGGAAATTTTTCTTTTTTGCGTGAACGGGTAAAAAAAGCAGTGTCTTAATAAACAAAAAAATATTACCAAAAATTCTAACGTTGGATTGTTTAGCATCGGGAGTAAATTTATGATTCATTTTCGTTGTGTTCGTTGTCAACATGCCGTTGAGGTTTCCGACGAGATGGTCGGCAAGAAGATGTATTGTCCGGTATGTTATTTTGAGATAACAGTTCCGATAGAAAGCACGGTTAAACCGGTTGACGAATCGCAACTTTACGCGATGGATTCCGAACCGACTGACGCGAGTAAAATGACGAATCGTAAAAAATTCGTTTCTTTGCGATGTCCGATTTGCAATGCGAATATTTCGGTGTCGAAAGAGCAGATCGGGAAAATTCTTGTTTGTCCAGATTGTGAAACGAAAGT
>JAITAZ010000349.1 GCA_031283825.1 Planctomycetaceae bacterium
TAATTTTATTAGGAACGCGGGCGTCCCGCCTGCATGACAAACGCCTAAATATGCGGTCGAGACGACCGCGATCCTAATAAAAATAAATTTTACATGAGGTTTTTAGAAGTTCCCTAAAGAAATTGGATAAACTTTTAATTTCAGTTATGTCATTTGAACGCGACTGTATTACAAATATTTTGTAACCGTTCACGGTTTTTTAAACACGGATAGTTGGGGATTTTTTAAACGCGGATAATAACTGATTTGACGGATAATCGCGGAAAAAGGAAATGACGCCTTTGTGTGGTAAAAGTCAATAATTTAAGTGTGATAAAGAGGGAAGTGAAAAATTATAATACTAACTAACTAACTAACTAACTAACTAATTGACTAGACAAATCAACTATAACTAAATAAACCTAAATAAATAAATTTATGAATATTAAAATCGCCATTTGCATTTTCCGCGATTAACCGTATTCACCAAAAAAATCCGATATTATCCGTGTTTAAAAATTCCCTATTATCCGTGTTTAAAACCGTGAACGGTTACAATTATTTTTACCTTTTCATGTTCGCGAAAGAGTAGAAAATAAGTTGCGTTTCTAACGGGACGCGAATTTAATAAATTTTAATTATTAGAGATTCCCCGACAACCAGACTAGTAATCCTTTTTGTGCGTGTAATCTGTTTTCGGCTTGTAGAATAACTTTACTTTGACTTGAATCCATTACTTCGTCTGTAACTTCTAGTCCGCGTCTTGCTGGTAAACAGTGCAGGAAAATAGCGTCTTTTCTAGCGGCAGACATTAGTTTTGCGTTTACTTGATATGGATTTAATATTTTTTTGCGTTCTTCTTCTTCCGCTTCTTGTCCCATGCTGACCCATACGTCGGTGTAAACTGCAATTGAATTTTTTACGGCTTTGAAAGGGTCGTCTGTTAATTCGATTTCGTATCCGTCGGTTGCGTTATTTTTTCCTCCGATCAGCGTGTCGATTTTTTTGGGATCAAATTGAAATTTTTTCGGCGCGGCGACAGAAAATTTCATTCCTAATTTTGCGGACGCTCTTAACAAGCTTACGGCGACATTATTTGCGTCTCCTACCCATGCGAGTTTACGACCGCGTAATTCGCCGAAAATTTCGCGTAAAGTAAACATATCTGCCAACGCCTGACATGGATGAGCTTCGTCGGTGAGACCATTGATTACTGGAACAGAGCTATAGCGCGACAATTCAACTACGCTTTGATGTTTCATTCCGCGAAACATAATAATATTGACCATTGAGCTTAAAACTTCTGCGATATCTTTAATTGATTCGCGTTTCCCAAAACCGATTTCTGCTCCGAGATAAATCGAGTTTCCGCCGAGTTGATACATGCCCGTTTCAAAACTAACTCTTGTACGAAGAGATTGCTTTTCAAATATCATTGCCAGAACTTTATCTTTTAACGGTTGCGAGTAATTTCCTTGTTTTAGTTGTTCTTTTATGGATGCGGAAATATCAAGCATTCGATTAAATTCGTCGGCGTTGATGTCATTGAGAGTAATAAAATGTCGCATTATTTTTTTCCTAAAAAAATTTTTGCAATGAAAAAATTTAAACTGCTTGCACTTTAGTTTTCGGTTAGAGTCGTCTGATTTATTTATTGGAAAACAGACTTTTTCGCTCATGTTTTGCCGAAATTATAGTACGAGCAAAATTATTTGTATTGTTTTAATTTTTGGTTGCGTTGATTGGAAGTTAAAAAATTGACCTCTGCGAGCCGTTGAAATTCTGAATTGCGTGTCGAATGATTATAGTTTCAAATCAACGATTGAGGGGTTCGATTGATATATTGCCAAATCTCAATTTTGATTCTTACTTTAAAAATTGTATTTGAATTTCATATCATTCGCGAGGCGGAAATTCTACACGCAGAAATTAAAGTTGTCGATAGACGTTTCAGATTTCGTAACCGTTCACGGTTTTAAACACGGATAATAAGGGAATTTTAAACACGGATAATAGCAGATAGGACGGATAATCGCGGAAAATGCAAATGGCGATTTTAATATTCATAAAATTATTTATTTAGGTTTATTTCGTTATAGTTGATTTGTTTATTCAATTGTTTAATTATTTAATTATTTAATTATTAGTTAGTATTATAATTTTTCACTTCCCTATTTATCACATTTAAATTATTGACTTTTACCCTACAAAGGCTACACTTGGACTCCGCTGCCGGCAAAACAAGACGTACTAGACCGAATAGATTTCCTGTTCTTTCAAGGAACAAATGTAGAATTAGTCAACGTTCAAATTGTCGGAGAAAAAAGCGATTCAAGCGTGAACAGTTTAAAAGATTCCAATAGCAAGAAATTCTATTTTATGTTAGGTCGAGTATTAGTTGCGATGAGCGGCGGGGTTGATAGTTCGGCGGCGGTGATTCTTTTGCGAAAGCAAGGGTATGATTGTCGCGGAGCGACGATGAAATTAGTTGACGATAATTTACTTACGGATTTTGATTGCCGCGTTGAAAGTTGCGAGTTTAATCGCGGGAAGTCGTGTTGTTCTCTTTCTGATATAGAGGATGCGCGAAGCGTTGCTTATAGTTTAGACATTCCGTTTAACGTTTTTAATTTTACGGATGATTTTCGTACAAATATTATTGAGCGTTTTGTTCGAGTATATGTTTCCGGCGGCACTCCGAATCCGTGTATTGACTGTAATCGTTTTATGAAATTTAACAAATTTTTTCAGCGTGGAATTGATCTTGGTTTTGATTTTATCTCGACAGGACATTACGCAAGAGTAGAGCAAGATTTATCGACAGGACGTTATTTGTTAAAAAAAGGCTTGGACATGTCGAAAGACCAGAGTTATGTATTGTATATGATGACTCAAGAGCATTTATCTCGTGCGATTTTTCCTCTTGGCGGATTGAATAAATCGGCGGTGCGGGAGATTGCGAAAGAGTATAATTTGGTAACGGCGGAGAAAAGCGAAAGTCAGGATATTTGTTTTGTGCCGGATGGAGATTATGCGTCTTTTATTGAGCGTTATCTTGGAGTTAAATCGAGCGATGGCGATTTCGTTGACAAAAACGGCAAAAAGTTAGGGCGTCATCGAGGAATTATTCGTTACACAATTGGGCAGAGAAAAGGACTTGGAATTGCAAGAACGACTCCGTATTATGTTTGTTCAAAGGACGTCGAAACCAACACGGTAGTTTTAGGGGACGAGGACGATTTGTATTCAGAGTATGCAGAAGCGACGGATATAAATTTAATTTCGTGTGAAAAGATAGAGAAACCTTTTCGAGCGAGTGCGAAAGTTCGTTATCGTCAGAGCGAGTCTATTGGAGTTGTCGAGCAAATCTCTGACAACGCATTACGTTTCAGATTTGATAAAAAACAAAAAGCCATAGCAATTGGTCAAGCTCTAGTAATCTACGATGGAGAAACAGTAATTGGAGGAGGAACAATCTCCGCAACTTATTGATGGCAATTTCTAATATACTCATCACGCTTGAAATTCCGGTTTTTCTGAAATTTATTACGGCGAGTTTTGATAGCAGTCATATTTATTAAGTGTAACTGTTCACGCACAAGAGAAAAATTTTCTAAGCCCTGAAAGGACGCAAGCCGCTATTGCTGATTGCTCTTTCAGGGCGAGCAAAAATACTTTTTTCATGTAAACTATTTCAAAAATATTTTGTTACTTTTTGATAACCTAAATTTTTCCTAACAATTGTTTAAGAACCATATTATTTTTTGGGGGGGACATTGGGGACAAAGGGGACTTAGGGGACACTGGGGACACGCTAATTTAAAAACCATGATTAATGACTCAACAGAAGACAATAGCCTTTTTAAGAG
>JAITAZ010000490.1 GCA_031283825.1 Planctomycetaceae bacterium
TTGTCCAAAAATCCGCGTTTAGAAAAATCCCGAATTCCGATAATTTCAATAAAACGGAATTCTATAAATATATAAGTAAAAGGCGGTGTTGCAAATGGTTCTTTTAAAAAATCATTTGAATAGAAACTTAATCAATAATGACAAAAATATTTTTGGTTTTAAAAACCGAATTAAAACTCCTCTTGAACAATCTCACATGATCGATCCCTCCTCCGTAATGCGATTTACGCATCCGTTGCCCTTCGGCGCAATATTACACGATAACGGCGTTCAATTCGTTGTCGTTAGCCGCCTTGCGCGGTCAATGAAATTACTGCTTTACGATAAAGTCGAAGACCCCGAACCATCAGAGATTATCAATTTCAATCTCAAAGAAAGTCGATGGGGACACGTTTGGTCTCTGTTTGTACACGGATTGAAAGCAAAGCAGTTGTATCACTTACAAGCCGACGGTCCATTCGAACCCGAACGCGGTCTGCGATTCGACGGACGCGCCAGACTAATCGACCCTTACGCAAAAGCTCTCGCCGGTGATTACTTGACCTCAACCGACGGAATTGTACGACCGCCCAAGTGCGTAGTTATTGACGACGACGACTTCGATTGGAGAGGTGATAAACATCTACGATACGATTTGTCAAAATCAATTATCTACGAATTACACGTCAAAGGTTTCACCGCCTCAAAATCCAGCGAAGTACAACATCCGGGAACTTATCTCGGCTTGATTGAAAAAATCCCGTACCTCAAAGACTTGGGAGTTACCGCCGTCGAACTAATGCCAATCCACGAATTTCCCACTAACGCCTCCGACGGAAGTAAACCCAAAATCAAAAATTACTGGGGCTACGATTCAATGGCGTTTTTCTCTCCTCATAGAGGTTACGCCTACGGAAAAGAACCGGGGTCGCAAGTGCGCGAATTCAAAGAAATGGTTCGCGCTTTTCATCAAGCCGGAATCGAAGTTATTCTCGACGTCGTTTTCAACCACACTTGCGAAGGAAATGAAAACGGTCCAACTTTAAGTTTCAAAGGTCTCGACAATCAAATTTACTACATGCTTGAACGCGGACAATATTACAAAAATTTCAGCGGATGCGGAAATACTGTCAACGGGAATCATCCGATTGTCCGCGAGCTGATTTTCAACTGCTTGAGACACTGGGTTCACAACTACCACATCGACGGATTCCGATTCGATTTAGCGTCGATTTTAAGCCGCGATCAAATGGGCAACATTCAAGCGAATCCTCCAATAATCGAAACAATCTCCGAAGACCCTCTACTCGCCGATACGAAAATTATCGCCGAAGCATGGGACGCCGCCGGAGCTTATCAAGTTGGTTCGTTTGGCTCTTACGGATTCGGGTCGCAGCGATGGGCAGAGTGGAACGGTAAATTCCGAGACGACATCAGACGATTCTGGCGAGGAGACCAATGCATGATCGGCGCTCTTGCTACTCGACTCTCCGGCTCAAGCGATTTATACTCGCATAGCGGGAGAGGTCCTCAATGCAGTATAAATTTCGTTACAGCTCACGACGGATTCACGATGAACGATCTCGTCTCGTACAATTACAAACATAACGAAGATAACGGAGAACAAAATAGAGACGGAGAAAATAACAATTGCAGTTGTAATTACGGAGTCGAAGGACCGACAAACAATGCGGAAGTTTACGCGGAACGGAATCGTCAAATTAAAAACATGTTGGCGACTTTACTGTTGAGTCAGGGAGTTCCGATGTTGTCGCAAGGAGACGAAGTGAGACGGACACAACGCGGAAACAATAACGCGTATTGTCAAGATAACGTGATTTCATGGTTCGATTGGAGACTTCTAAAAAAATATTCAGGATTACGCCGATTCGTGCGAGAGTTAATTCTATTTCGCAAACGAGAAATAACGGTGCGTCAGCCGTATTTTCTCACCGGACAACCAAGAACTCCCGGAGCGTTGCCGGATATAAGTTGGTATGGCGCGCAAGGCGGCGCGGTTGCGTGGAATGTTGCGATGGACAGAAGTTTAACGTGTTTGCTTTCGGCGATTCCTCCGACGGTCGAGCATGAAGGGTCAAGGTATCATATTTTGATGATGTCACATGGAGGTTGGGAATCGAGAGATTTTTATTTTCCGGCGGTGTGTCAAAATTTCGACTGGAGATTATTTATCGACACCGGCGCCGAAGAACCAAACGAATTATTCACAGACGGAAATGGACCAAAGCCAAACTTAAAAGTTCCGTTAAAATTTATTCCGCATTCAATGAGAGTATTCTTGGCGGAGGTTGAATATTAGATAAAATAGTTACGAAATTTTGGGGGGCGAATTATCAACAAATCATCAACAAAAAGGTGTACGGCAGCTTTTTACCGTTTAGAAAAATTTAAATTTTGAGGAGTATGTAACGGAGTTATTTTTCTAATGTATTTCCAGTTTTAACCATTTAGTTATGTAAAAAATAAAAAGATGGCTAAGCGAGAATTGTTAGTTGATCCGATTCTTTATGACGTTAATCGGTCTATTTTTGGCATTGACGAGATACGTTGCTATAACTCTCATCGATTTGAGATGGAGCAGTTGACGGGCATACTTTATGAGAGTTTTGAGATGAAGTCTATAGTTGGCTATCTTGATGTAACGGATTCGAGTTTTTGGGTTCGCGGACACATGCCTGATTTCCCGTTGATGCCCGGTGTGATAATGTGCGAGGCGGCGGCGCAATTGACGAGTTATTTTGCGAACAAGTATCAATTGATGTCTGGTTCGTTATTAGGACTGGGCGGAATTGACAACGCAAGATTCCGTAATCCTGTCAAACTCGGCGACAGATTAGTAATTCAAGCAAAGATGATTCATTACAAAAAAATCCTAATCATCGCCGAGTTCGTAGGTCTAGTAGAAGACAAAATCGCCTGCGAAGGAATTATAAAAGGCGTCCCTGTAAAAAAATCTTAATCATTCACGGTTTTTTAAAAAACAATATTATTTTTTTGGGTAACCGTTCACGTTCAAAAGAAAAAATTCTACGCCCTGAAATGGCGACAGCAAATTTCAATTTTACAAAGCGGCTTGCGCTCTTTCTGGGCGTAGGATTTTTTTCTATTGAGTCATTAATCCCAGATTTAAGTTAGTGTGTCCCCAATGTCCCCCTAAAAAAATAATATGGTTTTTTAAAAAGCCAAAGCTAATTTTTGGGGGGACTTGGGGGACATCGGGGACGCTGGGGACATTGGGGACGTTCTTGTTTGAAATCAGTGATTAATGACTCATGTTACGCGCTTGTTGCCTCAGATCTGGTAGGCGACCTTTCGCCGAAAGGTCGCGTCGGCGTTAGCCGACGGTAAATCTGAATTGATTTTAATTAGTGTCGAATCCTTCTTATCCTTGCCTTCGGCAACGCGACCTTTCGGCGAAAGGTTGCGAACCTACGGTCGCCTACCTGATCTGGGGCAACAAGTGCATAACATAAATTAATAAAAGAATTATTGATTTAAATCAAAATTTAATTTTTAAAAAATATTCTCTCTGTGAACTCTGTGTTCTCTGTGGTTAATAAAAAAACGAATTATTAGAGATTCCCAATTGTCTATCACTGAATAGATACTCGTATTTAAGGGGACATTGGGGACGTCGTTGCTTGAAATCGGAGATTGACGACACTAAAGATATTACTCTTGAGTTTCTTCAAATAGTTTTAAACCAAAATTTCAATTTTGTTCCTTTCTATAACGATTTCTTAAAATCAAATTTTTACGTCGTGTCTAAATTTTCCGATCAAAAAACCAAAATGTCCTACGATACAAATTGCCGATTCAAATGTTAATCGTGCAAGAAAAATTTCAAACTGTATCGGAATTTAATAGCGTTACAATAATCATAATCATTACAATTCGCGTAACGGTTACTACGCCCGAAATAACAAAGATTGACATTTTTGAATATCATATTCATAATCTTATTTACTTTGTAAGGCGAGTGCGAAAACGGCGGTCGCAAGTTACCCAATCAAAGCTCAATATAAAACTAATTTCGTACTTGAAATTTCAGTAATAATCGCGATCTGCATTTTTGGATTTTGCATTTGCGTTGCGCGATTAATTCGTGAAAATTAACGCTAAACAATTAAATTACCATTTCAAATAAAATATGCCTTGGGAATATAGCGATAAAACTAAAGAACTTTTCAGCGCCGCCGTTCAAGGTGAGAAAGACGCGCATCTCGGCGAGATTTCGGAACCTGACGGCGTTGGTAGTCACGGCTCAATAGCTTGCGGCGACGCTTTGACGTTTACGTTTCGCGTTGAACGAGACGCCAATCCGCTCAAAGACATAATAGTCGAAGCACGCTACTTGACATTCGGATGCACGTCGGCAATTGCGTCGTCGGAGGCGTTATGCCGTATTATTGAGTCGAAACGTTACACGCCGATTGATGCGCTTAAAATCACCAATAAAGATATAGTCGAATTTGTCGGCGGTTTACCGGAACAGAAAATACATTGCTCGGTCATGGGCGCGGAAGCACTGCAAGCCGCCGTTTTCGACTGGGCAAAAAAACGCAACGTCGATCTGACCTCGCTCGGAATAGATATTCACCCGCAAGAACAACAAGAAGGTAAAATTATCTGCAATTGTTTTGGTCTTTCTGAATCGTATATTCGACGAAAAATTAGAGAACTCAATTTGCGGACAATTCCTGAAATAATCGGTTCAATCAAAGCCGGCGGCGCGTGCGCAATGTGTCAAAATAAACAAGGCGGACTACAAGATATCCTCGACGAAATTTGGGGAAACGAAAAAATCCAACAATCTACCCGCGATTTTTCGTTACGAATATTAAATGATAATTCAGCGGAAAAAAATTTATCTCAATCGACCTCCGCTCAATTACAGTCGTCGAATGCAAATCATGCAGACGGTAATTCGCCGTTCAAGTTTTTCAAACAAATCGAGAAACTAATCGACGATAAAATTCGTCCGCTATTACAACAAGACGGCGGAGATTTAGAATTGATAGATATTAAAGATAAGACGATTTATGTCGCGTTACAAGGCGCATGTTCAGGTTGCGCGGGCGCGGGGCAAACAATAAAATATATGGTTGAAGATTTACTCAAAGAAAATGTAGATAACGGAATTAGAGTCATTCAGGTTTGAAAAGAAAATGAGAAAACGAGAAAACGAGAAAACGAGAATAAGTAATTTTTTTGCAATTCAGTAGGTAGTCAATCATTGATTTGCTAGACGGCATTTCGGCGAAAGGTTGCGAATCAGATTTAAGTTTTTCTGCCGATTTGAATAATTTAAAAATTGTAAATAGTAATTTTGACGTAATAAAATTTATTATGAAAAATGTAATAGCGTTAATTCTTGGCGGCGGCGTTGGGTCGCGGTTGTATCCGTTGACGAAATTTCGGGCGAAGCCGGCGGTTCCGATTGGGGGCAAGTATCGGCTGATAGACATTCCGCTTTCGAATTGTATAAACAGCGGGATTGATCAGATTTATATTTTAACTCAGTTTAATTCTGCGAGTTTGCATCATCATTTGCATTCTTTTCAATTTGATTATTTTCATGGCGGCTTTGCTGAGATACTTGCGGCGCAGCAGACTAATGAGAAGTCTAATTGGTATCAGGGGACGGCGGATGCGGTGCGTCAGAATTTGAGTTATATTCAGCAGCGGAATGTGGAGTATGTGTTGATTCTTTCTGGTGATCAGCTTTACAAGATGAATTTCAAGTCGATGCTTGATTCTCATATTAAGACTGGCGCGGACGTATCGATTGCGGGATTGCCGGTTAGTCGGGAGCAGGCGGTTGAGCTTGGGATTATGCGTCTTGACAGCAACGGGCGAGTTATAGGTTTTATTGAGAAGCCTAAAACGGAGGAGGAATTGGATCATGTTCGAACTGATCCGGCGTGGATAGACAGTCGTGGAATAAAGGCGAGGTCTCGTGATTGTTTAGCGAGTATGGGGATTTATCTTTTTAACAGGGACACGTTGTTGGAGTCGCTTGAGAAGACGGATTACAAGGATTTTGGCAAGGAGGTATTTCCGGCGACGATTAGGACTCGTAAGGTTCAGGTATATTTGTTTGATGGATATTGGGAGGATGTTGGGACGATTCGATCTTTTTTTTCTGCTAATCTTGCGATGGCTGGGGCGAATCCTCCGTTTGTATTGGGTCGTCCTGACTGGGAGACATTTACGCAGCCGCGATTTTTGCCGCCGACTCGCGTTGACGGCGCAACAATTAGAGGCAGTTTGATTGCTGATGGTTGTAATATTGGCGAGTGGGCGGTGGTTGAGAATAGTATTATTGGTTTGAGTTGTCAGATTGGTCGAGGAGTTCGGATTCGCAATTCGATAATTATGGGCAATGATTATTATGAGACGTTGGAGGAGAAAAAGTCTTTTGCTGCGCGGGGGATTCCTCAGATTGGGATAGGCGACAATTCGGTGATTGAAAATGCGATTATTGACAAGGCGTGTAGGATTGGCAAACATGTTGAGATTATAAATCGCGACAACATTTTCAACGGCGAAGAAAAACCATTCGGAATGATCCGCGATGGAATTATTTGCATTCAGAAGGAGTCAATAATCCCCGACGGATGGAAATTACAGAGTTAATAGAATAACAACGATTCTTCAGCAAGACGAGCTTTCATATCTTTTGGTTGGATTTCGTAGTATGAATAAACGCAAACGCGCAATTATGAAAGCTAGATACACGTAAAAAAATAAGTGTAACCGTTCACGGGTTTTTAAATTCGGATTTGAATTACTAAATCCAATGTAGAGACGCAAGGCATTGCGTCTCTACAATCGAATAATGAGACGCAAGGCATTGCGTCTCTACAATCGAATAATGAGACGCAAGGCATTGCGTCTCTACAATC
>JAITAZ010000539.1 GCA_031283825.1 Planctomycetaceae bacterium
ACTCATTTAGAAATGAGCGAGCGCGAACAAAGGAAAGATTGGGATTTTAAGTTTAAAGATTTAGAAGCAATCCGAAATGTTTTCAATTCTATTTTTGAAAAGAATATTCGTATTTTTTATGGCGGTGAACATTCTCCGTGTCTTATGGTTGAAATGACCGATAACGACCAAACGGAAATTTTGGAACTTGATCAATTGAGCGCAGGTTACAGAAATCAAATTGCTTTGATTCTCGATTTTGCTTATCGGTTATCGGTTGTGAATCCTCATTTGGACAATCCGCTTGAGTCGCCGGCGATTCTGCTCATCGATGAAATCGAACTTCATTTACATCCGAAATGGCAACAGACTATTATTCCGCATCTTCGTAAAATTTTTCCCAACACACAACTAATTGTTACGACGCATAGTCCGCAAGTTCTTACTACTGTCGATTATGAAAATATTAGCATATTAAAGGACAACTCTGTTTATCATGTTACAGAATCGACCAAAGGCGCGGAAGCAAAACGAATGCTAGAAAATATTCTTGAAACAGAAAGCCGACCGCCAAACAGCGAAATCGGAAACAAAATCAAAACAATTTACGACCTCATCAATCAAGATAAACTCGACGACGCACAAGATGAAATCGACAAACTCCAAAGTATAAAAATATACGAACCCTCAATTATCGAAGCGGAAACTTTAATTACATGCAAACGATGGGAGAAAGAAAACGCCTTATGAAATTTATCAAAAAAAGTAACGAACCGCAAAAATTACGCGATTTTCGTCAAAACAATTCGGGCAAACGTTGGGAAGAGTTTCGTCAACAATGCCGCTCAGGTTTGAACGAAGTTTATAAAACACTTTCAAACGATCAAGGCGGACTTTGCGCTTATTGCGAAATTAAAGTAGATGAATCAAATCATCAAGTTGAACATTTTCATGACAAGTCCGACGAATCAGATCAAGAGAATCCAACGCGATGGCATCTTGATTGGAATAATATGTTGTATTGTTGTCAGGGCGGCTCGCGTAAAAGCGTTGACAGCAAAGATCGTAAACAACAGAAAGAAAATATTAGTTGCGGACAACACAAAGAAATCGGCGAATATCAAAATATACTTTCGCCGCTGGAAATTCCAATGTTTCCGCGAATTTTTTCATACAAAATATACGACGGCGAAGTTTGGATTCACGCTGACGAAACGCTTTGCACAGAAGCCGGAATTGATAAAAACCGAGTCGAACAAACTATTGAAATTTTGAACTTAAATTGTAAACGACTTCTTGAAGCAAGACACAAAGTTTATATGCCAATCATGAGTGTATTGAATGAAAAAAAACCAACGCCGGATCAACAAAAAAAATTAGCGATAGATTTTATCGGCAATAAGTATGAAAACGGAACTTGGGGACAATTTTTTACCATGCTTCGATTTATATTTAAAAGAGTTGCAGACGAATATCTTGAAGAATTACGACGTAATTCAATCGGTATTTCAAAAAATTAGCGTAAATATTTTCGGAAGAGTTTTATTTTTTGGCAACTATTCAGCAGAATTTTAAGCACGGATAATTTACTAATAGTTACAAAAAATTTATTATTGAGTATTTAAAAAATTATTAACCTTTTAACCTTTAAATTAAGATTATGGACGTATTAAACAAAGTCATAGATTTTTCGTTACGTTATCGATTTGTTGTTATTTTTGGGGTGTTAATATTGAGCGTTTTGGGGTTGTATTCTTTGCAGCGTCTTGATATTGACGCTTTTCCGGACACAACGCCGGTTCAGGTTCAGATCAACACGAATGCTCCTGCGCTTGGTCCTGAGGAGATTGAGAAGCAAATTACGTTTATGGTCGAGCAATCGATTAGCGGTTTGCCCGGACTTTTGGAAATGCGCAGCGTTTCAAAATTTGGTTTTTCTCAGGTTGTTGTTGTGTTTGACGACAGTATTGATATTTATTTCGCGCGGCAATTAATCAATGAGCGGCTGAGTTCGGTTGAGTTGCCGGACGGGATTGAACAACCCAAAATGGGACCTGTTGCAACAGGGCTTGGCGAAGTCTTGAATTATATTGTTATCGGACAAGGAACAGACGAAACAGAATTGAGAATGATTCAAGATTGGCAAATCAAACCGGCAATGAAATATATTTCGGGAACGGCTGAAATCAATACGTGGGGAGGTTTTGAACGCCAATTTCAAATTCGACTCGATCCCGATAAATTATCAAAATATGGTTTGACTTTTGATCAAGTAATTGAATCTGTTCAGAAAAATAATCTGAACAGCGGCGGAGGAAATATCAGTAAACCGGGCGGAGGAGGTTTACTTTTTGTGCAAGGAATTGGAAGGACGACGAATATCAATGAAATCAGGCAAATTGTCATTTCGTCGGAGGGAGGAGTTCCGATTTTGGTTTCGGATATCGGCGATGTTGTTATCGGTCATGAAATCAGACGCGGCGCGGTTACGGCGAATGGTCAAGGCGAAGTGGTGATGGGACTCGGTTTTATGCTCATGGGCGAAAACAGTCATCGTGTAACAACGGCAATGAAGGAGAAGTTAAAGTCTCTTGAGCAGAATTTGCCTGCCAATGTTCAGTTGAAAACGGTTTATGACCGCACGGAGTTAGTAAATTTTGTAATTGACACGGTGCGGAAAAATCTGTTTGACGGCGGTTTATTGGTGATTGCGGTTTTGTTTGCGTTTCTTGGCAATATTAGGGCGGCGTGTATTGTTGCGTTGGTGATTCCGTTGTCGATGCTTTTTGCGTTTATGGGGATGTATAAATTCGGAATTGCGGCGAGTTTATTAAGTCTTGGCGCGTTAGATTTCGGGTTAGTTGTTGACAGTTCGGTGGTGATGATAGAAAACTGCGCGAGAAAGTTATCGGACAATTCCGGTAACGATAAGTCGCGAATTGAAATTATTCGCGATGCGGCGGTGGAGGTTCGGAAACCGACGATGTTTGGCGAGTTGATTATTATGATTGTGTATTTACCGATTCTTGCGCTTGAGGGAGTCGAAGGCAAGATGTTTCGACCGATGGCGTTGACGGTAATTTTTGCATTGATGGGTTCGATGATTTTATCGTTGACGTTAATGCCGGTGTTGGCGAGTATTTTTCTGCCGCGAAAAATATCAGAGCGTGAACCGTTGTTGATGCGTTTTTTTAAGTGGCTTTATTTGCCGGTACTTAAATTTTCGTTACGAAATAAGTCGGCGATATTGGGATTTGCGGTTTGCGTATTGATAATTGCGTTTGGGATGATTGCGCCGCATCTTGGTTCGGAGTTTATTCCGCAACTTTCGGAGGGTGCGATTGTGGTTGGCGTTGTTCGTCCGGCTGGGACGGACATTGAGGAGTCGGTTCGATACAATACGGAGATGGAAAAAGTATTGTTGCAGAATTTTCCTGATGAGATTAACGATGTTTGGAGTCGGATTGGGACGGCGGAGATAAGTACGGATCCGATGGGAACGGAGTTGACGGACATGTTTATTTCGTTGAAGCCGCGTGAACAGTGGACGCGGGCGAAGACTCAAGCGGGTTTGACGGAAGCGATTGAATTAATGTTGCGCGATTTGCCCGGACAGCGTTTAGGATTTTCGCAACCGATAGAGATGCGGATTAACGAATTGGCGTCTGGGATTCGGGCGGATTTAGCGGTGAAACTTTTTGGCGACGATTTTGATTTATTGATAGAAAAGGCGGGTGAGATTGAAGGGATACTTAATTCGATTTCGGGCGCGGCGGATGTTTCGGTTGAGCA
>JAITAZ010000597.1 GCA_031283825.1 Planctomycetaceae bacterium
CATTAAAAGAATACACAAAAACAAAAATATTAAAAAATCTACCAAAAAAATAAATTATTCAAGTGATAGGTTACGATAATTTTTGGGGAGGACATTGGGGACACTGGGGACGTTCTTGTTTGAAATCTGGGATTAATGACTCGTGGGGATAAAACTGAAAAAAAATCTTTCTTTTAAAAAGCTGTTGTCTTCTATTGAGTCGTTAATCATGTTTTTTAAATTAGTGTGTCCCCAGCGTCCCCTAAGTCCCCTTCGTCCCCAATGTCCCCCACAAAAAAATAATATGGTTTTTTAAAATACCATAACCGTTCACACTCAAGAGAAAAATTTCCTTCGCCCTAAAAGGACGAAAACCGTTTAACATGAATTTGCTTTCGCTCTTTCAAAGCGTAAGATTTTTTTCTCTTGAGCGTGAACGGTTACAAAATATTTACACACAAATTACAGTTGATTTAAAAGTTTTCTTATTAAAGACTCCAGTATTATCCCGATTATTGCCGCTATAATGAAAAAAATTACGTCCCCAATAATTGCATAAATAATATTACCACTAACAAGCAAAGATAACGCTATGATACCTATGAGACACCATACGGTCGCATTACTTATCAAGTGAAGTCGTAGCAACTTATTAGTTCTTTTAATAGCTAATGTCGAGTCGGAAGGAACCCAATCTTGTATTTTCAAATATTTGTAAATATTTTTTCTGTCGCAAATAATACAAAGCTCTTCGTATTTTTTTTTCATTTCAATAAAATTTTTATTCTGTTCTGTAGCCAATAGAGCAGCATTTTTATTATTGTTAACCAATAATTCTTTCATATTTCTTTGAATATTTATTATCTCTTGTATTTTTGCTAGGACGGATTCTCGATAATGTTTTTCGAACTCTGCTCGTTTTTTTTCTTCTTCTGTTTGTTCTTTTTTGTCGGCTTCGATTTTTCGACGGACAAATTCTGAATTGATTTTATTTTTACATGCGTTTATTTTGCTTAAAAATGACGGGTTATCGTTACTTCGCCATTGATGATTCATTATTACTTTTAAGATTTCATCAAGTTTATTTTGATCTACATTTTTTAGTTTATCGGGATCGATTCCTGTTATTAACGTATCATAAAAATGTTCGTCTTGTTTGATCAAAAAATCTTGTAAATTTTGTATGGCGTAATTGTATAAATCGTCTATTTGTTTTGAAACCGATTTATGTCTATAAACTGGTTTAGAATTTTCTTTGAGAATTTCATCAATGGTTTTTCGTAGAAAGTTTTCTTTTCTATTTATATCTTTATCCGAATTGGATGCAAAATCTATTGCCGGATAACTGTCTATCTTTTGACGAATTTTATCGATTCGATTTTGAGCGATAGAGATCAATGTAGCTACTAAATCTCGTTTAAGTTTTTTTTCTAATTCGGTTACGTCGTAAACTTCCCATTTGCGATCTTTCAATGTTGTAATCACAGATTTATATTCATTGATCAATTCATGAGGCGAATACGAAGTTGAATATAAGTTTATTTTTTTCTCAACATTATCAAGAAATTCCCGCTCTTGAACTCGTTTATTTAATGCGTTTAATTCGTCTGTCAAAGCGTTGTCGTCTTTGAGAGTTTTATCGTATTCGATAGAATTTTCTATTTCGAGTAATCGTTCTTTTTCGTGTTCAGCCAAATCTTTGATCCATTCATTGCGAATATCGCTAATGTCAATTAGCTTGCGCAAGACGTCCAAACGCTCTTTAAGCGGAGTTCGTTTTAAAACGCATTTACGCCATTCGGCTAGTAATTTTTCTTGCTCGTCTTTGCTCATGATTTTTGTTACATAAAATATAAATTTTTAATAATATATCACTGGAATTATTTGTTTTGTCATTTTGTCTTCTTAAAATAATTTTTGAAAGAGAATAAAAACCAACGGTATTTTTTTATTTAATTTGATTCAGTTCGTTATTATATTCCGCCAACAATAACGCCGCTTTGGGATACGACATTTTTTGCAATGTATTACATGCTTGTTCTAGTTTTGTTTTTCGCGATTCGCCTATATCTTTGTTTGATTTAATTATTTTGCGAATATAATTATATTGAACCTCTTCATAAATTTCTTTTGCTTTTGCGCCGATGTATCTCCACTTTTTGTTTCCAATCGTTTTAATCCACGCCGCAAGACTTGCCGGCGTATAATTGCCGGCTTGTAAACCGTTGTGAATTTCGTTCAACAAATCCTCTTCATTTGCGATAATGCGTCGTCTTATTTTTTGCTTTACCTCTACAAGAAAAGAGGAATTGTTTTGAAACGATTTGATCTCCGATTCTAATTCGTCAATACTCAAATCGTAGAAATTGTCGTAATCTAAAATTTCGTCGATTTCGTATAATCGTTCTCTTTCGTGTTCTGCGAGATCGTCTTTCCATTCGCCGGTTGCCCGTGTTGCGTCGCATAATTTTCGCAATTTTTCAAGACGTTCCTTGAGCGGATTACGCTGCAATACAGATGAACGTAAATCGCTAATCAATTTTTCTATTTCCAATTCCGAAAATGAATTAGACAATGTTGTATTCATTTTTTATTTTTTGTTACGATAATTCTTGTTATTAAAATACGAACCAGATTAAAATTTATTTTTGAACAAAATCAACTCTGCATCGTCTTTGATTATACTAATCGAGCAATCTGCGCCGGCGATATTTTCCGATTGAATTTCCCTTGAATTTGACGTCAAAACGACTTTTGGTAATTTTGTCAATTCAGTTGATTTCGACGTAGAATTTTGAGCCGTTGAATTGTCTTTATTTTCATCATTTTCATATTCAAAATTTGCGTCTCCGTAGAAATTTTTTATTTCGATTTCTGCATCTTTTGCTAAAGTTTGCACGAGCCACGATTTCAAACGCGAATCGCAATTTACAAAATCGAATTCCGTCAACGCAATATTCGCGATTTCCTGACGAGGCTGCAATTTTGTTTTTTTAATCTGTTTAATTTTTAGCGGATTGATAATAATTTTTTCCGGCTTTAGAAGTTGACAACACAACAATTTTGCAACGTCGTATTTCTTCCCTTCGGCGTCGAAATAATACGTTTTAATTTCCAACGTAATCGCGGAAAATAACAAACTATTTGCAACGGTTACGTCTTCGCAAGCAATATCAAAATTCCAAGCAACCTCAATTCTCGCGTTGTCTTTTTCCGCCGACTCTACAACTAGTTTGACGTCGATATATGGTTTATTGTCAACGTAAACTTTCCATAACGTTGTTGACTCCGCGTTATTCTCCGCCGGTTGTTTTTCAAATTTTATTCGTCCTGATAATTCGTCGTAAAACGTAATAAACGATAAATCGCTCATTGAAATCAAATCTCGCAACATGCCGTCGCTAAAAGGCGTAAAGTGAACCGTGTTACTGTGATACTGCTCTATCTTGCCCTTATTCGGCGAATATTCCGAACCAATAACAAGCGGCGATAAATTAAAAGATTCCGCAAACTTAAAATCGTTGACATATCTCGTCTTCTTAAATTGCTTGATAATATTTTCACAATTTTGCAACGTTTTACTAAGATCAAAATGACTTTCATTTAGCTTCTCGATTATTTGTTGAAGCTGCTGCTCAAGATTATTTTTTTCAGCTTTCAATTGATTAAATTGCTTACACGATTTATTCAATTGAATCCAATACGAATTTATTTCGGTCAATAAATTGTCTTGTACCGCGAGCAATTCTTTAAATTCCTGCGAAATTTTACTGTAACGCGATTGCAAATTTTCCGACGCGCCCGCTTGCAAGTTCGCATTTGAGACGTTTGAGATTTGCGGTCGCGTATTTATCGTTTCATTAATCATTGTATTTAATTGTTAGAGGTTAAAGGTAATTCAATTATTATCGGATTATTAGACAAAAAAATACGTTTCGATATTTCGTCCGTTCTATCTACTCCGATCCATTGCCATCCTAGACTTTTCAGCGGCTCGATTGCGTAAGAGCTAAAAGTTACGTTCCAACGTTTTTCCGGCTCGACCCATGATAACGCCTCGTAAAATAAATCGAGAATAAGTTCGCTAGAATGTTTTTCTTTGTCGAATAAAATGATACATTTTTTTTTCGGGTCTCCAATCGTTTCGATTACGCTTTGCAATTGCGATTGCCAATTATCGTACAATAAATCTCTCCAAGTATGAGCCGGATCAATTTTGAGATAATCGTTTGGTTGAATAACTGTTTTTTTGTATTGTTCCTTTGATTTTCCCGTTTCCCACTGTTGGCAAAACGCTCGTTTCTTTAACAACCACGCCGGACCGCCGCAACTGCTTAACAATTCGTCTTTCTCAATTACCAAATGATGCGCTAAAAAATTACCCGGACGATTCGCATTATCTTTGCCGACCGGAATAATATGAGATAAAATCTTTTCGCCCCTTCGCTGCGAATCGGTACACGCAAAAATCTTTGGTATAAAATTAAAATTCTTCGTTAAGATAATTTGATATTTTCCAAAATCAGACGGAATATAATTTCTCCCGTCAAGTTTTTCAGTGCATCCAAAATAATCATATCCGCGATTGGAAGTACAAATAAAGTCTAAAGCCATGATTTAGTTGTAGTAGTTGTGAATCTCTAATAATTCAATTTTATTAAATTCGCATCCTGTTGGGGACACAATATCGATAGAAAATGCTTGTAAAAAATCAGCGTCCAAAGAGGACGTTATAGTTTCAAATCGTAACCGTTCACGGTTTTTTAAATTCGGAATTCGGAATTCGGAATACAGGGAAAAATAATTGTAATATATCAGCGGAATTTTTTGTAACGATATTTCCTCGAATTATGCTTTCCTAATTTTCTGCAATTTTTCTGTGTTTTCTGCGATAAAATTTTTTATCAAATTTAAACGCAGAATACGCAGAATATCGCAGAAATAAGTCGTTATAAATATTCCGCTGAAATATTACATAAAATAAATAATAATTATGTCAACAATACACGCCAGATTTTTTGTAACGAAAATAATTTTTTTGATCTTTGTCTCCGTTTGCAATGCCGACTCTACTTCTATCCGCGATGGGGCAGACGCATTCCAAAAAGGAGAATTTAAACAAGCCGCCAACGCTTTCCAGAAAGCCGCAGAAAATTCTCCCAATAATTCACGAATAGTTCATAATCACGGAGTCGCCCTCGCCGCGTCTGGAGAACTCGATAACGCAATCGAAATCTTACATAAATCAGCACTCGACCACGACCCCAAAATCGCCGCGTCTTCACTAAACTCTTTAGCTCAAATTCATATCGATAAAGCTAAAAATTTATTGTCAGAAAATCCCGCCGAAACGCCTGAAGATAAACGAAATGAAATCTTAAAACTTATCGAAAAATCCGAAAAATATTACGCCGATAGCCTCGCTATCGAACCCGAAAATAAAAATATTAAACAAAATATCGAACAACTAAAAACATGGAAAACCAAAATCGAATCACAATGGAATCAGTTCGATAGAATACAAAAACGTCAGTCAGATTTATATAACCGACTAAATTGGATCGATAACGGACAACGCGAAATCGCAAATTCAATCGCCAACTCAAAAGAATTATCAAACTCGCCAAAAAAATATCAAAGCTTGTACGAATCCGCCGAAAAACAACAACAAATAGTTGACGAAATCAACGCTGTAGGAAACGACTTGAAAAATCAACTCGCCCAAAATAATCAACAAAATTCGCCAGAAAACGCCGCCTTCCTACAAGCAATCAATAACGCCCGCGAAATCGCCGCTGACGCTAAAAAATCCCTCGATAACTTCGACGAAAATAATTCGCAAAAACAAGCCGAATTGTCAAGTAATCAATTAAGACAACTAAAATTGCCCTTCGCGCCGTTTGAAAAAGTCGTCGAAGAAACAGAAAAAATTCAAACCCAACTCGTCGATAATAACCCATCATCGAACAAAGATAATAATGATAACAATAGCCAAAATCAGAATCCAAATAATCGTAACGATAATTCCAAAACGCTAAATCTACAACAACAAATCGCCGAACAACAACTCGTCTCAAACTTGACTCAACTAATGCTCTACCGAGCAAAAGAAGAACTCGCAAAATTACAATCTCAACAGTCTCAACAATCACAATCGCTTACGCAAAACAACAACGAACCAACTCAACCAACAACTCCCGCTCAAACCAATCCGCAGCAAAAATCAATAGAACTTGCGATAAAATACGAACCAGAAATCCGTAAACTCGCCGAAGAATCCGTATCTCTACTAAATCAAAATAAATTCGACAACGCATTGCCAAAACAAAAACAAGCCCAAAAACTTCTACGAGAAATCTTAAATCAACAAAATCAAAACCAAAATCAAAATCAAGATCAGAAAAATCAAGATCAAGATCAAAACCAAGATCAACAAAATCAAAACGATCAAAAAAACAACGAACAAAATAACGATCAAAAAAATAATCAATCGCAATCGCAAGAGGAAAAAAATGAACAAAAAGAAAACAATTCAACAAATGAAGAAAAATCGCGTCAAGAAGAAAAAGCTGAACGTTTAATACGTCAAGTCAAACGCAAACAACAAGAAGCTAACGAAAGACGCGAAGAATTACGAGACGTCCTTTTATACCCAACGCCAGTCGATAAAGATTGGTAAATAACCGTTTATTTATTTAATAAACCACGAGCTTTTATAAAGATTATTTTCATAACCGCATGATTTAATTTACGATAACTTTAATGGAATCAGTAGTACAATTTAAGTCTGTAGCATTTTCGTATGCAGAGCCTGTCGTTTTACAAGACGCAACTTTTTCAGTGCATTGCGGCGACTTTGTGTCTGTAGTTGGTCCTAACGGCGGCGGCAAAACAACGCTTTTAAAATTGATACTCGGATTAGTTTCGCCGAAATCTGGAGTCGTTCAACTTTTCGGCGGAGACCCTAAATCCGCAGCACCAAGAGTAGGTTACGCACCACAACAATTGTCCGTTGACCTGCGATTTCCAATCTCCGTACTCGACACCGTACTAATGGGACGAATCAAACGAAATAATTTTATTACAAATCTACTAAACGGATACCGATACTCAAAAGAAGATCGACTCGCCGCTATATATTCGTTACAAAAATTATGTCTGGAAGATTACGCGAATTTTCCATTCGGAAAATTATCCGGCGGACAACGACAAAGAGCCTTAATCGCAAGAGCAATTTGCGGAAATCCCGAACTACTCCTACTAGACGAACCAACAAGTAATATCGACGCTAATTCTGAACAAATTTTATGCGAAATATTGACAGAATTAAACAAGACCATGACAATCATCATGGTTTCACACGACGTCAGATTCGTTTCACAATGCGTTAAAAATGTTATTTGCGTTAATAAAACCGTAGCAACCCATCCAACGTCAGAACTAAACGAAAAAACGCTACACCAATTGTACCATCAAAGCGGCGTAAGAATCGTTTTACACAATCATAGATAAATTGTAATCGTTCACGGTTTTTTAAAACCATATTATTTTTTGAGGAGGACATTGGGAACAAAAGGGACTTAGGGGACACTGAGGACACTCTAATTTAAAAACCATGATTAACAACTCAACAGAAGACAACAGCCTTTTTAAAAGAGAGAGATTTTTTTCAGTTTTATCCCTCAATCCCAGATTTTAAGCAAGAATGTCCTCTTTGTATCATAACAAAAGAACCATTTGTTCCTGTTCAAAGTATAATTTCAAAATTCCGAATTTAAAAATCATAATATGTTTACACCAGTCGATATTCTTGGCGCGAATGGTTCGATAGCAAAACGGCTTGAACGATACGAATTGCGCGAAGAACAACTTGCGATGGCTGAAGCAGTCAATCGCGCGTTTATTGAGAAACGTCATCTTTTGGTCGAGGCGGGAACAGGAGTCGGCAAAAGTTTTGCTTACTTGATTCCCGCTATTCTGCAAACGGCAGGTAAGAAAAAAGTCAAAATTGCAGATGCAAAATCGTCGTCGAATAATATCGTAACGATAAATAATTCTACCAATAATTCGACCGCCAACATTAACGTTACAAAAAATCACGTTGCGGATAATATCGTTACAAAAAATGAATTGCCTCCCAAAGACGCCGCCGACAATTGGAATATTCCGTTTGAATACGATTCGCCGGAAACTTATAACGAAGACGAATTTGATTATCTAAATGACGATTTACCAGAATCGTTTGATCGTAAGACGACGTCTCAACATGAAATTCCTCGTGTAGTTATATCGACGCATACGATTAGTTTGCAAGAGCAGATAATGGAGAAAGACATACCATTTCTTCGTTCCGTGTTGCCGTTTGAGTTTACGGCGGTATTGGTGAAAGGACGTAGTAATTATTTGTGTTTGCGGCGTTTTTTTTCGGCGTCGCAGAGGTTGGGAACTCTTTTTGACGAATTGCGTCAGCATCAATTTGAACGGATACGCACTTGGGTATCGAAAACGGAGGACGGCTCGAAGTCGGCGTTATCTCCAGAGCCGGACTGGGAAATTTGGGCAGAGATTTGTTGCGAAACCGGAAATTGCACCGGCAAGAAATGTAATTCTCACAAGAATTGTTTTTATAACAAAGCGCGTCGTCATGTTGCGTCGGCGCAGATTTTGATAGTAAATCATGCGTTATTTTTTAGCGATCTCATGTTGCGAATGCAGAGCGGCGGGATATTGCCGTCGTATAATATGTTGGTTTTTGACGAGGCTCATACAGTCGAGCAAGTTGCGTCGGATCACATAGGAATTTCTGTAACGCAATATCAGGTCGAGTATAATTTGCATAGAATTTACAACAAGCATACGCAAAAAGGATTGGTTAAAAGCAAAGATTTTTCCGTCGAGTCCGAAAAAATTTCTAACGAGTCCGTAACGGCAACGTTCTTTGATAACTCGCCCAAAAAACGAGTTTATAGTAATAATAGTAATAGTAATAGTAATAATAATAGAAACAGATACGCAGTAGAGTTTGGAGAGATACGCGAAATCGTTTCTGATTGTTTAATTCGGACAAATAATTTTTTTAGTGATCTTGCAAATTGGGTTCGGATGCATCCGGGCAGTAACGGCAGAGTACGCGAAACGGGCTTATTCCAAAATTCGCTCTCGGAAGGTTTGAACAAACTCGCAGAACGATTAAGAAGAGTAATTGAAAAATTGGAAGATCCAAGCGAGCGTCAGGAATTTCGGTCTGTTCGAGACAAGATAATCTCTATCCGCGATGACGTCAATTGCTGGACGAATCAATCGTTGGAGTCTGAATCGGTTTACTGGATAGACATTAAAGTCATGTCCGGCGATAGATTACGCATATCGATAAATGCTTCTCCAATAGACGTCGGACCGATTTTGCGTAAACATCTTTTTGAACAAATCCCCAGCGTAGTAATGACCAGCGCCACACTAACCACAGAATAAAAATAACTATTTAGTTTTAGCTGGAAGGGAATCTCTAAAAATTATTTTAAACCACAGAGGACACAGAGAACACAGAGAAAATTTTAATTTGAATCAAAATATAATTTAAATTTATGTAACTGTTCACGCACAAGAGAAAAATTTCTCTTTTTAAAAAGCTGTTGTTTTCTGTTGAGTCATTAATCATGGTTTTTAAATTAGTGTGTCCCCAGTGTCCCCTAAGTCCCCTTTGTCTCCAATGTCCCCCCAAAAAATAATATGGTTTTTAATACAAATGATAATTTTTTGGGGGGAAGATCTTGTTTAAAATATTTGATTGATTGAATCAATAGACAAAATAAAATTTTCAACGTGAACGGTTATAAAATTATTTTGTAATATATCAGTGGAATTTTCCGAAACGTATTTTAACAGTTTCCGCAAACCTCATTTAAAACCTAATTTTTCTTACTAAACAACCTCAGTAGCAAGGAATCCCACCAAAACCAACCTCATTACCTCATTATTC
>JAITAZ010000318.1 GCA_031283825.1 Planctomycetaceae bacterium
ATGTACGGAATAAATACTAATATCGTGCCGGCAAAAAATACTCCAAATACAAAACGAGACTTCTTAATATAATCGCTTTTTATAAATAATAAGCCAACCAATAAAACTCCTAAATACGAAAACCATCCTAAAAGCGTTCTACTCGATAAACTCGAAATATTCACCGATACCTCTTGTATGCCGCTCGTTCCAATTTGAGAATAATCTACGCCTGATCCCGAATCATAATCGCCCGCAAAAAACACCGTTACCGGTTGAACCGATTTAAGACGCCGCATCGGCTGACGACCCAAAATCGATAAAGGACCATTAGAATCTGCGACAAGTTTCGATTCGTCAGTCATATTATCTGTCGGCGTAACATAACGTTCTTCTCTACCGCTTATGGATTTCTTCTGATCCGCCGACATCTCTTTGTCCTTGTTGTTTGAATTTACGACAACTTTGTTGTTTTCTTCGTTTTTATCTCCTAATGACTCGCCGGAAGAATCGTCGCTCATCGGGGTGAGTGCAGATTCAACACCGATAAACGCTTTCTCTTGCAACATAGAATTCTCTAAAAAAATCATTCCCGAACTTGGCGAAGACACTTTTGAATCTACTATTAAATTTATACCAAAAATATCGCCGATAATTCCTGAACCGAAATTTATAATTTTCAAAACGGCAGGATTAAATTTGTCAGCGTCTTCTACAACTTTGTTTCCAATTTTCGTTACATTATATCCATTCGGCGGGATAACTTTCCATTGCGTTTGCATCACCGGAACACCAAAATTCTCGCCCGACCTCTTCACGGTCAACGTCGGAAACGACAGCTGAATATCTTTCAACGGATTATTGAAACGTCTATAAACAAGCTCAATCTTACGCAATCTGCCGACACGATTCGGATTCGCCGCTTGTCGATTGTTTTGAACGCCGTTTTGTATTTGCGCCAACTGCTGAATCGGAATCAATATTGCATTGCCAACCCGCTGAGGCTTAATCGCTTGACCGTCTATCTTGACCGACCAGATTTCATCTTTTTCCCCAAGCAATATTTGCGCCGACGCACTGTCTGTATAAATATCATAATCAACGCAATAAAGCGTGCCGCTCTGAACGCTGTTTCCAAGTTGAGCAATTATCGTAACTTTTTCTACAACCGCCGTAACAAGCGATAACAATTCATTCCGACGCATCATCACCGCAACCTCTCCATCGTCTTGAATCAACGAATAAAATCCAATCAATCGCTCGCTCGGTTGATTATGCATCTCCGAAATCGTTCCAACGTCAACCGACCGCAGCGCGTTAAATTTGCCGTCAATTTTTGTCGTATTATTCACGTTTGCGTTTACCGCGTTTACCGCGTTTGCGTTGTTTTCGGGTGAATTATTTGTGTCGGTTAGAACTTGTAAATCGAGTTCCTCATCGCCTTGAATTGCGATAAAATCCGATTGCCACGCTATGTTTTCGGCAATGATTCTTGGCAATTTATACGGACTTTCGACGTTAGTTTTGTTTTTTGTCGGATCGATTTGCAAGTCGTAGTTGACGTTTATTATCAACAAATCAGCTTGCGGTTTTGACAGTAGAATTTCCCATCGTCGAAATTTTTTACCGTCAATTTCGACTTCGGAGTTTAACGTTTCTTTGATCTCGCTTTGTTTAATTTGACCGTTTCGCAACGCGGGATTATCTGGCGTTATGACAATCGGCGTTGGCAGCATATCGTTTATTTTTTCAATCGACGCTGTACTTGGCGTTTCAATTGGCAGCAGAAAAGAAATCCGTTGCGTCGAAGCGTGTTTGGCGGTAAACCAGAGTTCATGATTGACATTTAATAACGTCGGGGCAAACGAATAAATCGACGTAACTTTAACGTTTAGGCGAGGTTTTAATTTCTCTAGTTTGAGTTCAAATTTGAATGGTTTGGCGAAATATTCGTAAGCCAAAACCGGTTTAAAAAATTTCTTGTCCGAATCAAAAACCGGTTTAATTACTTGATTTGAATATTCGGCGAATTCATGTCGATTCGGAAATAAATCTTTTTTAACCGAGTTGTCAAGCGGAATGAGATTTTCGTCTGCAATTGGAATGATGTCGTAATCTTCTTCTCCGCCGTAGTAGATTCCGATTTTTCCTTGCGAGTTTGTTGCGCCGACAACATTGAAAAGCGGATAGACAATTTTCTTTTCGGCTTCTGTCGTGAACCATCCATCAACTTTGCCCGTTGCGATAATCGTGAAGTTAAACGATTCGCCTGCAATTATTCCGATGGGGAATTGGACTAGAAATTGTTGTTTATCCGGCGCGGTTTTATCGGCGTTGACTTCGCGAAATTCTAACGAAATATTATCGCGAGTTTTTATCGACGAGATTTTCCAGTTCTTTGGAGTTTCGATTATCGTTTCAAAAATCTTTCCTGACAGCGCGGTAATTGAGTAATCGGCTTTTAGTGTTGGCGTTTTATCTTCGAGTGCGAGCGATTCGACGGCGGCGACTTTGCAATCCGATTTCGGACGTTTAAACTTCGCCTTGATTGCAAACTGTTCGCGCGGCGCGTACCACGCAGATGCCAACCGAATCAGCGGCGAACCCGGCGCGGCGTTTAACGCGCTCGGAGGGATTGCGTCTTGAAGCGTAAGCGGGTCGATTGGGTGAAGTTTTTCGCTGACAAGATCGGTCGTTTCGAGTTCTTGTTCGACGAGCAAACCGAGTACAGTTGAATTCGCCGCAACGTTAAGCGGAGTGAAAAGAGGAAATCGCCATTCAGCGGATTTGTCGTCTGTCAAACGATTTACTTTAATTGCCGAAAGATAAATTGTTGTCAGACCGGCAGTCTGTTCGCGGAATTTGAGTTTCAATTTATCGCGTTTAGGATTCTGGTTGAGATTTTTTTCTTTTGCGTTTTCATTTTTCGGGTTATCATTTTTAGCGTTTTCATTTTTCGAGATTTCATTTTTTTCGACGTTCCATTTGTCGAGTAGAATTGACGCGACGTCGGTGATTTCGAATCCTTCTGGAATTTCAAAAATTGCTTCGGCGATTCCTTGATGCATTTCGGTCAGAGAGATGGTTGCGTGTAATCTTTCGTATTGTTCGGTGATTTCGGCGAACTGGACGCTTCGCGCGAGAACGGCTTGGTATGCGCCTGTTTTGTGCGAGTTGAGCGACATTGTGATATCGGTTTGTTGGCTATCGGATTTTGTCAGCAGGTCGAATTGGGTTGACGATAATTTTGTATTTTTGTCGTCGGTTTTTTGTTCGACTTTGCGTGAAATTACTGACGCGCCGCTTTTCAATTCGACGTCTCCCGGAATGGTCAAGTGGAGTGTATTTTTCGGCGAGTGCAGCAAGCGAAAGGCGATTCGTTGACGTGTAGAGTCGATTTCAAGCGGAGTTGTTGCAACGAGTTTAATTTTATGACGTTTCTTACCTTGTAGAATCAAGACGCCTGTTTGGTTGATTGGAAATCCTGAAGGATTTGAAATCGTGTTGGAGTTAAAATTCGCATTTGTATTTGCATTAGAAAAAGAATTTGAGTTTGAGTTTGCATTTGAGTTTGAGTTTGGCAAGTTGGACGAGTAAGTAAATCCGATTATGTTTAGAGCAGCTGGTTTTTGTGTTTCGAGATTTGTTGCTTCGATGATTGAGACGCGATCAAATTGAAAAGGAATTGCGACGATGTCGTCGGTTAGAATTTCTATTTCGATTATTCCTTCGATTATGGCGCGTAAATCTGCGATATTAATTTTGTAATCGCTGGAGAGTAGGATTGCTTCGATTGGGCTTTTTGTTTTTGTTTTATTTCGGTCTGTTTCGAGTAGAACTTCGCGGGCGTTTTTTCGGAGTTGTTCAAATTCGTTTCGTTTAATCAGCAGACTATTTTTTGCAGATTCAAAAATTGTGCCGAGTTCGTTTACCGGAACGTAAATTTCGCGCAATTTATCCAAAGATTCAACCGTTGGAGGAACTGACTTCGGCGGACGTGGAGAAACCGGCGGATACGGCGGAACTGGCGGATGAGGAGGAATCGGAGGATGAGATGAAACTGGAGAAAACGACGAATTTGTCGCAGCGGGTTGAGCCGTCGGCGGTATTTGAGCCGCTTGTCCCGATTGAGATGGAGCCGGTTGATATTGCGCCGATTGATGTGGCGCCGGTTGATACGGTGTCGGTTGATATTGCGGCGTTTGATATTGTGTCGTTTGATGCGGTGCTGGTTGAGGTTGCGGCGCGGGGATTGTTGGTGTTGTGAAAGTCTGCGCCGACGTTTGATTTTGTGCAACGTCGAAAGGTTGAAATTGCGTTGACTGTAGAATTACTAACGTCAAGCTAATTATTGTAACGAAAAATAATTTAGTCTTCATAATTTTATTCTCCTTCTTGATTATTTGTAACGATATTGTTATTTGAATTTGGCGATTGTTCGGTGTTATTATTTTCGGTGGAATTTTCGGCGTTATTATTTTCGTTATTATTTTCTTTGGTATTCTTTTTTCTTGTGATTCTAATTTTTCTTAGTGAGATTAGCAGTTCAAGTAATCTGCAAATTAGAATTGTTGCGATTCCGAGATAGACGGCGTTTAGTGTGGTTAGGTATTCGGCGAAAGTTGTCGAAATGAATCCTATCAAAATGAAAACGATAATTATTGCCAACGTGATTTGCGACCATTTTATAAATGGAATTTTGATTGTCAGTATTCCGTACAGGATGAGCAAGATGAAAAAGACCAAGCTGAAACCTTCGCTGATAAAGCGTATTTTTAGCGATGAATCTTTATCTGGGTGAACGGTTGAAAATGGAAATTCTTTTCCGGCGATTTGGAAGTCGTCTTGTTTAATATTGAATTCGTTGCGAAGTTGTGCGGATTCGTATTGGGCGAAGTATTTAATTTGCAGATTGCCGGAATTTGATTTTATGTACGAAAATTCTTTTGACCAATTTCCTTTGTAACCGACTATATAATATTTATCTGGAATGAAAACGGACAGGTTCGCTTTTTGTATTGCCGCGCCGGACGTTTTATTTGTTTCGGAGTCGAGTGAGTTGAAGGTTGGGATAACGATTTTATTTTTGCTTGGCGGTTCGATTGAGTATCTGACGTCGAGTAGAAACGGCGTATCTGGCGTGATGGAAGTTAGTGGAATCATGTAATTTGCGGTTGAGTCTGCTTCGAGTGGTACTCTTCTGTCGTTGATTCTTACTTCGCTGATTTTTGCCGACTGGTCGAGTGTCATTTCGAGACGTTGTTGAACGCTGCGGATTTTGAACAATGCTTGTGCGGAAACGCCGACGCCTTTTTTCGAGTCGAACAAGTTAGCGCGGATTATTCCTTTTTCGATGCTTGTGCGTTTAACGTCTTCGAGTTTGTATTGTGTCGCGATTAGTTCGAGATTCCATTTATCGTAGAATTCGAATGCGGCGACGGCGTCGTTGACTCGGTCGGAGTTTTCGACGTCGTTTTGGGGATCGATTGGTTTTAATCCTGTTGATTTATCGGATTCTCCGAGATCGACGCTTTCGGATTTAGAGACAATAATTTGACCCCAGATTCGGTCTGCCGGTTGTTGTTTTTGCGGTGCGAGTCGCGGGATTGTTATGTCGATTGACTTACCGACTTCGGGTTGAGCGATTACGTCTTCCCAGTTGACGTCGAAATTTCCAACGCCGCGAATTTTATCGCTGTGTGAAAATTCCCATGCGACGTAACCTTTTTCGATGTCTTCGGGCGGAGGGACAATTTGGGATTCGCGCCAATTATTATTTGTGCTGTTGAGATTGATTCGACCTGAAATTTGTTCGGGCAGGTCGATTCGGATTGAGTTTAGTCCGCTGAATTTAATGTCGTAATTAAATTTAACGTGATGTTTAACGGAGCCGGTTTCGACGCGGACGCGGTGAATTTCTTTAATGTTGAGGAGTGGTTTTCGTTTTTCTGCTTGAATTTTGAATGCGACAATTTCTTGAGAGAACAGGAAACCTGAGCGTGCGTTATTTTTATTGAGCAGCCAATCTTGGTTGGCGATTTGTTGGATTGAAACGGGTTGGACGCCTTCGATTTCGATTGGGTTGACGCGAAAGGAGTCATCGACTTGTAGTAGTAATTTACCGGTGAATCTTTCGGCGAAGTCTGATGGGAGAGTTGGCAGAATGACGGGCAGGTCGAATGATTCGCCGGATTTTTTGTTATCGAAGTTATCGGAGTTATTGGAGGCGCGAATTATGAGTCCGACGTTACCGATTGCTTTTTTGGACAATGCGATTGTCATCAGTTTGAATTTATCGTTACCTTTAATTGGATCGATGCTGTGAGAATCGATTTGTATTCCGGTAAAGTTTTTTCCGCTGAATGGGTAGATGTTATAATTTTTGAAAGTTGTTGGCACGTGTAGTTTAATTTGGAAGATTCCGGCGTGTTCGATATTGAAGATAAGTAGGTTTTCTAGGCTGAGGTTATTATTTAGTTGTAAGTTTGCTTGTGAGGTAACGGTGATTCGTGGTTTAACTTTATTGACGGCGACTTCGAGATTGTAGGAGTGTGAGGTGATGCGGTAGATTGCGTCCCATTTTATGTTTTGTAGTTGTTTTGGCAATTCGGTTGAGTCCATGCGGAGTAATCCGGTTGTGTTGAGGGTTTCGCAATTTAATTCGTTGACTGTTCGGATTACGGCGATACCTTGTTGGCGTCCAGCGCCGACGGCGGAGAGTTGTGGGATGGACAATTTGACTGATGTTTTTGTTTTATCGTTGATATTTTGTTGTTCTTTGAAGTCGAATAATTTTTCGAGTTCGAATCGGACGCGTTGTTTTTCTTTTGCGGGTTCGAACAGGTCGATGTTGATTGTTTGGATATTATCTGTTGTTTTGACTTCCCATTTTTTGATATTTGAATCAGTGATGCGGACGACTTTTTGGTCTGGAGGGATATTGATTTTCAGATTTGAAATTGATGCGCGGCTGATTGAGTAATCGAATTCGGCGGTGGTGCGGTAGATTCCTTCGTCGATAATTGTTTGTTGAAGAACTTGTGTGCTGATTAAAGCGTCGAGACCTGTTGCGCCTTCAGATTTAGGAGTCCAAGCGATTTTAATTTCGGGAACTGCGCCGACGAATGCGTGTAGTGTTGTTTGTTTTGATTCTTTTTTTGGGGTTTTGTCGTCGGCGGTGGAGGTTGCGATTGAGGGTGAGAAGTTTATTTTCACGTCTGATTCTGGAATAATTATTGTCCATTGGCTTAGAGGGGTTTGAGGAATTTGAAAGGAGACTGAGTTTTGACCGGGTGATTTGGCGATGCTTTTAGCGAAGTTGAGAGTTAGTTTTAATCGTTGTGGTGTGATTTCGTTTTTATTTTCGTTTTTATTTTTGGTGTTTTCGATTTTTTTCTTTTCGATAATTAGTTTGTATCCGGAGTTTTGGTTTCCGATTATTTTTGCTGGTTCTTTATTTATTTCTGCTTTTGTGATAGCGGTATCACCGAGTCTGATGGGGATTTCGTGCCAACCGTCTTTGAGTAATTCGATATCGAGAGTTGATTCGACTTGAACGATATCATCAAGGACATTAACGGTGCCGGAGGATTCGGTGATCATTGAGTTGATAGGAGTTTTTGGCGGGATGGACTCATATTTATTTTTTTGTGCGGATTCCCAGAGTTGTTTATATTCATCGTAAGGAACGAAGACGCCTCCGTTATTAACTCCAAAGTTCCGATTAAATTTCTCGTAAGGAATGTAGATTATATTTTCTTTGGGTGTTAATTTTTCATCGGGGTTGGCG
>JAITAZ010000682.1 GCA_031283825.1 Planctomycetaceae bacterium
TTGCTGCGTTGTGTTGTAATAATCAATCGGCGGAATTTTCGTAACGAAAAATAAACGTTACAAAAACTCCGCCGACATTTTGTTTAAATCAGTAATTTTTTTGAGAATCTACTTAACTAATCGATGAAACCTACTAGGCTTTGGCTTCGGGTTGGTTGTTGTAATTTTCTTACGGCTTTTGCTTCGATTTGTCTGATACGTTCTCTTGTAACTTTAAAGATATGTCCTACTTCTTCGAGTGTGTAGCTGTAACCGTCTCCTAAGCCGTAGCGTAGTTTTATGATTTCTCTTTCTCGGTAGCTTAAAGTTTTTAGTACATTTGCGATTCTTATTCTCAACATTTCTTGTTGAGCGCCGTTTGACGGACTTTCTGCTGTGCCGTCTGGCAGTAAGTCGCCGAAGTGTGAGTCTTCGCTGTTTCCGACAGGTCGGTCGAGACTAATCGGGTAACGATTCATTGCTAAAATTCGGCGAGTTTCATCGAGCGGTGCGTTTGCGGCTTTTGCGGTTTCTTCGACTGTTGGTTCTCGTCCGTATTCTTGCAATAATTTTCGCGAAACGTTACGCATTTTCGACATTGTCTCGACCATGTGAACGGGAATTCGAATTGTCCGGCTTTGATCAGCGACCGCGCGAGTGATTGCTTGTCTTATCCACCAAGTTGCGTAAGTGCAAAATTTGAATCCGCGTTTGTATTCGAATTTATCAACGGCTCTCATTAAGCCAGCGTTGCCTTCTTGAATTAAATCGAGAAAACTCAAACCGCGATTCCGATATTTTTTCGCGATTGAAACTACCAATCGGAGGTTGCCTTCTGACAAACCGCGTTTTGCTTCTTGATATTTCACGAAAAGTTCTTTTACTTTTTTGACGCGATTCCGTAAACTTATTGGTGTTTCTTGCGTTAATTTTGCGATATTTCTGAATTCGTCGATCCAGAACATTCTTTCGGTTTCGGGGCGACCGCTTGCTCGGTGTTCTTTAATGCGTTTTTTGAGTTCGTCCATTCGACGGCTGAACTCTTCGAGAGTCGAAATCATTGTTTCGATTCGTTGTGTTCGTAGTCCGAGTTCTTCGATTAAACGCACGGCGCGTCTTCTGCTTCGACCGAGTCGTTGCCATGCGAAAGCTCGTTTACTTTCCGAAAAAGTTTTATTCGTTGCGGTGAGGTAATCGCGTTGATTACGTCTAACGATTCTTTCGAGCGTGCGTAAATCGTGTGGGAAGCGTCCCATAATTTGCTGTTTTTCGAGACTGTTTGTTTCTGAAACTTGCACAGTCCGGTCGAATGGCAGTTCATTGTGATAAACTCTTTGTAACGTTCTGACGGCATGTTGTAGCACGTAATCGCATTCGAGTAACTCTGCGCGGAATTTTCGGCGAGTTATCTCTATTTGTTTTGCGAGCGCAATTTCGCGCTGTCGAGTAAGAAGAGGAATTTCTCCCATTTGGGTTAAGTACATGCGAACTGGATCGTCCGACCATGCGTCAACTATTTCGAGTTTTAGCAGGTCTTCGTCTAGTATTTCATGTTCTTCTTCGTTTTCTTCTTCTTCGTCGCCAATAAGTACATCAACCATCTCTTCTTCGTCCATATCGGCGTCGTTGAGATTGAGTATCTCTTCCTCAGGGGTGAGACCTTCGTCAAAATCGTCTATAATTGGATCTGTTGAATCGTACAATTTAGTATCCTCTTTTTCTATGGGGTTATTTGCTATCGGGGGTTATGCCGTAGTTATTTAGAATCGCGTTTGGCTTAATTCTAAAGTAACGACGGTATAAAAACGCACACGTTGAAGTCTTCCATAACGTTGTCAAAATCGACAACCTTTGCGCTGCCTTCTAAAGCTAATCTGATTACGCTGACCAAAATAAAACAAAGCCAACTTACGCAAATTAACTAGCGCGAATGAAAAAATCATGGGGAATCTTTCAAAAATTTATCTTATACCTTATATATCATACTTACATTTCGTTTATCATTTTATCGAACTTACGAATCGGTACGCCTATATACGAAAAAATTTTCAAATTGAATAATTGTAAACTGTTCTTGCATTAAATTTCGGTAATCGCAGACGACTCTTTCGGAGTACGGACAGCGTGAAATTTAAGTCAAAATTTAATTAAAATGTAGCTCAAAAAACAAAAAAATCAAACTCGCTTCTGTGTCTTTTCGAATTTACGGTTATTGATAAACGAATTTTACACTACGAACTGACTGCGTGAATGAAAAAAGCTGAAGTTGGATAAAAGTTTTGCAAAGTTAGATTGCTAACAGTTTGCAAAAAAAAACTGATTTATCTATATTAACCATCTTGCCGAACTGATTCTATCCGGTTAAACCGGAAATTATCTCAAATTAAAAAATCTGAAAAAATGTACAATTCGCAATCGAGTTTGTCTGTCAGGTAAATTATACGTCAAAAAAACTACGAGTAGAGGATATTTCTAAAAAAATTCAATGTTTTGTGTTTAAAAATTTTGCGGACTTGTGCGGTATAATTTTAATTTAGTAGTTATGTTTTTTTGTTGTGATAATTTGTATCGATTGTTGTTATTTTATGATTTTTAGTTTCTTTGATTTTAAAAGATATTTTATCATGTATTGCAGGATTTTTGTATCCCCCCTCCCTATAAACTAGTATAAATTTTTTTGTTTGCGGGATTTTTTTCTGATTTTTAATTGTCGATTGTCGAGGGCGGGCTATTGTTAAAAATGTTCTGACAATGATTTACTTGCGGCGGTTGTGGTCGGCAGATAATACATGTTTCTGTAATAAAAGTCTAGTAAAAAATAAAATTTATTTTTACCGAAGCGCATTGAAGAATTTGGCGATTAAAAATGTAAAAGAGGCTTTTCAACGTAGATAAGCCTGTAAACGTTATCGAAAATTCAAGTGCGAACAGGTTAAAAAATTTTTTTATGCGCTTGCAAGTTAGAATTTGGAGTCTTAAAGATGTAAAAGCCAACGTAAATTACCAAAATTCAAGTGCGAGCAATTAAAATAACAATGAACGCTTTATCGTCAAGAATTTGTATGTTTCTTGAATATAACGTAGTTATTGATTCGATGTAGAAACGTAAAAACGATTAAAAATAAAATCAAGCGAAACTTTTCAGCAGAAAATTTGAGTTATTTAATCACTCATGTTACGTACTTGCTGCGAGTTTTATTTTTTGGGGGGACGTTGGAGACACTGGGGACGTTTTTGTTTGAAATCTGGGGTTGATGACTCATGAGATAATACTTAAAAAAATCTCTCTATTAAAAGGCTATTGCCTTCTGTTGAGTCATTAATCATGGTTTTTAAATTAGCGTGTCCCCAGTGTCCCCTAAGTCCCCTTTGTCCCCAATGTCCCCCCAAAAAATAATATGGTTTGTAAAAATACCATGAACGGTTACTATTTTTTTTAGTTAGCGCAATTCGGCTTT
>JAITAZ010000013.1 GCA_031283825.1 Planctomycetaceae bacterium
CTAAAAAGAGAAACTCCTCCACGTATCTCACCAGATCAAGAAACCATTCAACTAAAACACGACCTCGCCGCTATGGATTTACCCTTCGACAAAAACGGCATTAACGAATCCCTACACCCGGAAATCGCAAACGCTTTCAAAGCGGCGTTTGGACTTTTTTAGTTTTTTTAGTTTTTTTTAGTTGTATTAGTTGTATTAGTTGTAGTAGAAGAAAGTAGTCGCGTCGGCATTAGACGACGGTAAATTTGAATTGATTTTAATTATTGTCGAATCCTTTTTATCGTTGCCTTCGGCAACGCGACCTTTCGGCGAAAGGTCGCCTACCTGATCAATAAACGCCTACTGACGGACAACTACCGCGTAACATGAGTTATTAAATTTAAACGCAGAAAACGCAGAAAATTAGGAAAACAAAAATTCAGAAAAAATATCGTTACAAATATTCATTTGTTGTAATCTTTCACCGGTTTAAATTCGTAATTCCGAATTTTTAGAGATAATCATTTGTTCCCGTTCAAAGCGTAGCCGTCAAATATCACGGGCAAGGGATAACAAAACTGTTGAATTGCGATTTAATCGTAATTTTCCGTGATATTTCACGGGTTTGATTTTTTTGCCGTGATATATGATGGAATTTTGTTCTTTTTTGTGAAATTTTTATCTTGTTATAATCTGGCATAAAAAATGCTCAATGTGAATTGCACTTAAAAATTGGGGTGGATTGATTGATTCGGATTTTGGTTTTAAACTGTTTAATCTGGAAAATAGGTCAATTCAGGCAGACTTGCTTGTTGCAAGTTTGATTTTACGCTTTGCGTTTAGTTTAACGTTTCAACAACTAACACAATTTCACGACGGAGAATTTTGCTATGGCAAAAAAAGATTATCGAATTGAGACCCTTGCAATTCATGCGGGTCAAGAGATAGAGCCTACGACATTGGCTCGCGCGGTGCCGGTTTATCGGACTACCGCTTACAACTTTAAAAATTCCGAACATGGCGCAAACTTATTTGCGCTAAAAGAACTCGGTAACATTTACTCGCGATTGATGAATCCGACTAACGACGTCCTTGAGAAACGTCTAGCCGCGCTCGACAAAGGCGCGGCGGGGTTGACGCTCTCAAGTGGTACGGCGGCGGTCTATTTCACGATTACGAATATTCTTAAACAAGGCGATGAGTTTGTTACGGCGTCGAATCTTTACGGCGGCACGTTTACGCAATTCGACGCGATACTTCCGCAACAAGGAATCACGGCGCGGTTCACGCCGGTCAATGATTTTAACGCTGTCGAGTCGGCAATCAACAAAAAAACAAAAGCGATTTTTATCGAGACAATTGGAAATCCGGTACTTGATGTCGCCGACATTGAAGGTTATGCCGCAATTGCTAAAAAGCATCATTTGCCGCTCATTGTCGATTCGACTTTTACGCCGCCGACTTTATTGCGTCCGATTGAATACGGGGCGAATATTGTGATTCATTCCTTATCGAAATGGATCGGCGGACACGGAACAGGAATCGGCGGAATTGTAATCGACGATGGAAAATTCGATTGGAAAGACCCCAAATTCGAATTGTACAACGAACCTGATCGCGGCTATCACGGATTAAGATTCGCCCATGATTTAGGACCGCTTTCGCCGCTGGCGTTTATTTTAAGATTGAGAACAGTCGGATTGAGAAATCAAGGACCGACACTTGCTCCGGACGCGGCATGGATATTTTTACAAGGCGTAGAATCATTGCCGTTAAGAGCAGCAAGACATAGCGAAAACGCGCTAAAAGTTGCGGAGTATTTAAAGAAACATCCGAAAGTTTCGTGGGTTCGTTATCCGGGATTATCGGGCGACAGTTCGAATGCGTTGGCGAAAAAATATCTGCCAAACGGCGCGGGCGGAATGGTCGTTTTCGGATTGAAAGCAGGAAAGGACGCGGCGATAAAATTCGTTGACAATGTAGAGCTATTCAGTTTACTAGCAAATGTCGGAGACGCAAAGAGTCTGATTATTCATTCAGCAAGCACGACTCATTCCCAGTTGAGCGAAAAGGATCAGCAATCGTCCGGTTTGAATCCAGATTTAATCCGTCTATCGATTGGGCTTGAACATATCGACGACATCATTGGCGCGCTCGACGACGGATTAAAAGGAATAAAGTAAAAAAACGGTAATATTTCAATGGAATATTTGTTTTATTACTTTGAGCGGTAACAAATGGTTGGTTTTTTTGTAGAAAATAATGACAGATTAAAAATTTATTGTAACCGTTCACGATTTTAAAATTCGGAATTAAAGTATTTTGGTAATTATTTACGTGAAAAAAGTATCTTCCTTCGCCCTTTCTGGGTGTAGGATTTTTTCTTTTGAACGTGAACGATTACAGAAAAATAATGTGGTTTTTTAAAAGCCAAAGATAATTTTTTGGGGGACAGTGGAGACATTGGGGACGTTCTTGTTTAAAATCTGGGATTAATGACTCGGGGGACAAAATTTAAAGAAAAAAATTTCTCTTTTTTAAAAGCTGATGTCTTCTGTTGAGTCGTTAATCATGGTTTTTAAATTAGTGTGTCCCCAGTGTCCCCTAAGTCCCCTTTGTCTCCAATGTCCCCCCAAAAAAATAATATGGTTTTTTAAAAAACCGTGAACGGTTACAATTTATTTTTGGCAAAAAATTATCAACAATAAATTTTGAGTTTTTAGAGATTCCCGATTTAGTCGATGTTTTTTTAAGGGGACAAATTAGCTTAAAATCTAGTGTTAAAGACTCAAGAAATAAAACATCTTTATTGTAACGAAAAATATTGATCGAAATCTTGGTTTGAGGTATCTACGATTTTTATTCTTTGAATAGCGGTTCTGAATTTTGGGTCGTTTCGGACGGGGTTGAATCTTGGCGAGTTTATTAGGTTGAGTGGTTTTGGCGAAATTAGAATTATGTCGGCGCCGGGATCGATTTGGGTTATGGATTCTATAATTACTCTTGGGAGGTTATCTTTTGATTCTTGTTTTGTGGTAGCGAGTCTTCTTAGGACGCTTTCGACTAACGGCAGACAAATTGGACCAGACAGATTTTCTTCGTTTGGTTTGCTTGTTGCGAAAAACAGATCGCAACCTCCTCGTCGTGTCATTTCGCTGACTAGAGTTGCGGCGAAACTTACGGCTAGTTCAAAGTTATCGGAGGCGTTTTGATTGGGTAGAAAATTTTCGTCGTAGAGGTCTAGCAGTACGGCGCAATCGTGATTTTGTTTTGTTTCAAACTGACGTACAAAGGGTTGACCGTGTTTTGCGGAGGCTCTCCAGTGAATCCATTTCTTGGTATCTCCAGACAGCCATCGTCTTACGCCTAAAAATTCTCCGGTGCCGCGACTTGGTCGGAATCTGTATCGTTGTCGATTTATTGCGGCTTCAGCTCGGCGGGTTCGCCATTTCGACGACAAACGACCAATTTTAGGAAATACGCAAAGTTCATCGCTATTATTATCGTTGGTCTGGCAGATTGAATGACGAAAAAAACCATACGGAAAGCGTGTCGAAACTGTTAAACAATCGAATTTATATTGACCGCGTTGAGGTAATTTACCGGCGTAAGTTTTGCGGACGACGCCGTTGGTCTCGACAAATTCAAAATAAACTGCCGGTTCGTAAGGTTGTATATCTGACGAGGTTTCGTTATCTGGATCGTTATTTATCAATTGAATTTTATCGCTGACGACAATTCCCCAGCTTCCGATATTTTTGGTTGTTTTATGTTTTATTTTTTTTGATTTATTGTTGGATGAATTTTTTTTACGAGTGAGATTTGTTATATTTTTTGTTGTAGATTGAGCGGACGATTCGGATGTAGAGTCGAAATTAGATTTTTGTTTGGAGTCTAGTTCAGACTCTGATTTTTCTTTTGATTCGGAGTCGGATTCTGTTGTTTGCGATTTTGGGTTAGAATTATTGTAACGATAATTATTGTTATATTTGCTTAATTCGACGTGTATGACAAAAGGTTCTCCGGCGAATACTCTTTCTGGCAGTTTACGTTTTACGCGGATACCGTGTAGGGATTGTCTTCCGATCCATCCGGCGGTTGGGATGATGGCGAACAGCGCCGTTGCTAGAAGCAGCATAGGATTTACTTCGCGAACTATTGAGCCTATCATAAAGACTATTACGACAAAGAGAAAATATATACCTTCTTGGCTAAGTGTTGTTTTTGTTTTCATTATTTTTTGTATTGGAATCATCTATTTCGTCGATTATTTCGACGAATATATTCCCTTTTGAGGGGTCTCGACCGAAAGCGGAGCCGACGGGGTTATTGAGGAGTGGTAAAATTTCGGGATCGCAATTTGCAATCCAGTTGACGTCGAATTGTGCGAAGTTATCGGGGTTATTGATATAATGATCTGTTTCGAATCCGGTTAAAAATCGCCATCCGCTATCGTTTTCGGATTCGGGTTTTTGTCGATATAAAAAACCGACTTTGAAGGCTTCGACTGTTATCATATCGGAGGCGTAGCAATTCCCAAGATCTAAAGCAAGCGGTTTAAGTTGGGCGTTGGTAAATCGATATTTTTTATCAATGCTCATAGTAAAACGATAAAAAGGGGTGTTGGAAATTCGGAATTATTTTTAAACAAGGATAATCTCGGAAAATACAAGCCAAGCTAAAAAGATATAAAACGCACAAAATTTTATAGTGATTTTTCAAAAGGGACAATAGGGACAGGACGCTTTTTTAAAGCCAAAGATAATTTTTTTGTAATCGTTCACGAGTTTTTAAATTTGGGAACTTCTAAAAACCTCATGTAAAATTTATTTTTATTAGGAACGCGGTCGTCTCGACCGCATATTTAGGCGTTTGTCATGCAGGCGGGACGCCCGCGTTCCTAATAAAATTAGTTTAGAAGTTCCCATTTGGAATTAAAGTATTTTTGTAATTGTTTACGTGAAAAAAGTATTTTCCTTTGCTCTGAAAGGGCTGCGGAAAAAAATTATTACGAATATTCGTTACAAATATTAACCATATTGATCCCAAAATTCCGTTGCTCTTTCAGGGCTTAGGAATTTTTTCTTTTGTGCGTGAACGGTTACACTTTTCTTTTAATCTCCAATAAACCATCTATCCAATAATTACGATTTTCTTCTCTCAAGATAATTGATATTATTTTGTTGCGAATGGTCTGGACTTGACGTTACGCCGAAACTTTACTACACTACCATACTAATTTTTA
>JAITAZ010000055.1 GCA_031283825.1 Planctomycetaceae bacterium
ATAGTGAAGTTTTAGTCTATCGGAATTTCGTGTAATTGTTGGGTTATACGAGATAACAAATCCGGTAAAAAATAAAAAAGGTCAGTTGGCGTGTAAATGCCGACTGACTTTTTTTGTAATCATAACTCATGTTACGCACTTGTTGCCCATCAGTAGGCGGTAATTGATCAGGTATGCGACCGCCGAATCAGGTAGGCGACCTTTCGCCGAAAGGTCGCGTCGGCGGTAGCCGACGGTAAATTTGAAATGATTTTAATTATTGTCGAATCCATTTTATCGTTGCCTTCGGCAACGCGACCTTTCGGCGAAAGGTCGCCTACCAGATCGGTGATCGACCAGATCGGTGATCAACCTGATCAATTACCGCCTACTGACGGACAACTACTGCGTAACATGAATTATTAGAAATTCCCTATTGTAGATTTAAAACCAACAAGGGAATTTCTAAAAATTAATTTTAAACCACAGAGGACACAGAGAACACAGAGAAAATTTTAATTTGAATCAAAATTTAATGTTTAAAAAATATTCTCTCTGTGAACTCTGTGTTCTCTGTGGTTAATAAAAAAACGTGTTTTTAGAGATTCCAACAACTCATCTAAAATGATCAAATTACGTAAAGTTTACGTTCATAATCTTAATGGGATTGATCTTGATTTGCCTACCGGTAAATTGATTGTAATTTGCGGTCGTAGCGGTAGCGGGAAGAGTTCTCTTGCGATAGATACGCTTTATGCTGAGGGTCAACGACGTTATATTGAAACGTTTTCGGCTCGCACTCGGCAGTTTCTCGAAAAATTTGAAAAACCCGACGCCTTACAAATCGACGGACTTCCTGTTTCTGTAGCTGTTACGGGCAAAATTGATCCAAACATAAATCGCGGTACGGTCGGCAATGTAACAGGAATAACCGATTACTTGAGATTATTATTCGCCAAAATTGGTCGTCCGTTTTGTCCAAGTTGCAACGCCGAAATAGAAATTAATTCGCCTGAAAAAATTCTGCATAAATTGCCGACAATTATCGAATCGCTAAATCCGAATCGCGAAAAATCCGAATCTAGAATTATTGAAACGAAAATTCAAATTGCATTTGAGCCTAACATTCTGCCGGATCGCAACGAATTTATCAAAACTTGGCGCGAGAGAGGTTTTGTCCGATGTATAATTTTCAACAAAACATTGAGAATCGACGAGTCTGAAATCTCTGCTGATTTATACGAGCAACTATTGCAAAACGCGAATCTGAATAAAGTCAATCACAAAGTTCAATCTAAAGTCAAAACCGACAATCGCGAGTCGCCGATTTTGATCGTTGTTGATCGTTTTACGTCGCGCGATATTGAGCGATTGCGGTTTCTCGATTCAGTGCGGACGGCGTATCGTTACGGCGGCGATAAATGTTGCTTAACGTTTCATGTCTTGGGCAAGATGATTCAATATCATTTTGCGCAACAATTATTCTGCGCGAATTGTAATTTGAGTTTTCCATCTCTTGAGCCGCAGCTTTTTAATCCAGACAGTCCTCTTGGCGCGTGTCCGAGTTGTTGCGGCGGAATTATTTCGGGCAAAGGATATTACGGCAAAATCGCTCGCGGCGTCGATTTTGTTTTGAACGCGAAAAATACAAAGTCTATCAAATGCGAATGCGGCGGCAGCCGTTTGAGAGCAGAATCGCGGGCGGTGAAAATTGACGGCAGAAATATTATTGAATTGTGCGATTTGCCGGCAGATATTTTGCGCAACGAAATTGTTCAGACAAGATCGAAGTTGCCGGATTATGAGCGTATGATTTCGGACGAGGCATTTGATCAAATTTTGAGTCGTCTTTCGTATCTTGGCGATGTTGGATTGAGTTATCTTTCGGCGTCGCGTTTGGCGGGCGAGTTGAGCGGCGGCGAGTGTCGTCGCGTTTATTTGACTGGCGCGTTGGGGAGTAGTCTTGTCGAAATAATGTATGTTCTAGACGAGCCGTCTGTTGGACTTCATCCGCAAGATTCGAATCGTTTATTAAAATTGATTTACAAGTTACGAGACAACGGCAACACAATAATTGTCGTCGAGCATGAAGAAATCTTTTTACGCGGCGCAGACCTTTTAGTAGAAATCGGACCCGGCGCAGGCGAAGCTGGAGGAAATGTTATTTTTCAAGGCACGCCGGAAGAAATGCTTGTATCGGATCAAAGTTTGACGGGAAAATATTTGAGAACGATTCAAAATCATGCGGACAATTCGGACGATTCTGATAATTCGTCTGATGAATCTTTTTCGTACAAAAAAGAAAAAGCGTCGGACGAGTTGCGGTTTTGTTCTTGCGATAAATTGAAAAAGTCGAAATCGAATTTACGTCAAGTTGTTCGCGGTTCGACGGGTCGGATTCGTATTTCGGGTTGTTGCGGTCATAATTTGCGCGGTATAACGGCGATGTTTCCGTTGGGTCAACTTTGCGTAGTAGCCGGAGTTAGCGGCGCCGGCAAAAGTACGTTAGTTTTTGATACGCTTTATCCGGCAGCGTGTAAATTGATCGGGAAGAAGTCAAAATTTGAGTTGAGCGGCGGAATAATTGACGGCAAACAATATGAAGACGCAAGTTTATCTGGATTGATAAACGATGTTGCATCGGTTACTCGCGAAGTAAATTTGAGCGCATCGAGATTGGGTTCGTCTCGTTCTAATCCTGCTACTTATTTGAAAATTTTTGACGGCATACGCGAGATATTTGCATCGACGGCGGAAGCGAGATTACGAAATTATAACGCGGGCAGATTTAGTTTTAATGTTGCGGGCGGCAGGTGTGAAAATTGTTTGGGCGAGGGTTTTATTTTAGTTGACATGCAATTTATGTCGGACATGTATATTCGTTGTCCTGAGTGTCGAGGTAGTCGGTATAGGTCAGACACGCTTGAGATTCTTTATCGAGGCAAGAATATTGCGGAGATTTTGGAGATGACAGCGCGGGAGGCGTTTCTTTTTTTTCGAGGTCAAGTGAAGTTGCAGAGACGATTGAAACGAATGATTGATGTAGGTCTGGATTACATTCGGATTGGACAAAGACTTAATACGTTATCGAGCGGCGAGTTGCAGAGGTTGCGATTGGCATCGTATTTGATGCAAACGAGGGGCGGCGGTTGTCTGTTATTATTTGACGAGCCAACGACTGGACTTCATTTTGCGGACATTGAGCAATTATTAATTTGTTTTGACATGTTGCAATCGATGGGACATTCGTTGATAGTAATAGAGCATAATTTACAATTGATAGAACATGCGGATCATATTATAGAAATCGGCCCCGGTGCATCTAATCAAGGCGGCAAAATAATCGCCGAAGGAACGCCAAAAGAAATATCAGAAAACCCAAATTCAATAATCGGAAAATTTCTTTGAGTGTAAACAGTACAGAAAAATAATATGGTTTTTAAAAGCCAAAGATAATTTTTGAGGGGACATTGGGGACAAAGGGGACGCTGGGGACATTGGGGACATTCTTGTTTGAAATCTGGGATTGATGGCTCGGAGGAGACAAAATTTAAAGAAAAAATTTTTTCTTTTTTAAAAGCTATTTTCTTCTGTTGAGTCGTTAATCATAGTTTTTAAATTAGCGTGTCCCCTTTGTCCCCCAAGTCCCCAGCGTCCCCAATGTCCCCCAAGTCCCCCCAAAAAATAATATGGTTTTTAATACCAACGATAATTTTTTGGGGGGACAAAGGGGACGCTGGAGACATGGGGGACAAAGGGGACATTCTTGTTTAAAATCTGTGATTAACGGCTCAGGGGACAAAACTGAAAAAAAAATCTCTCTTTTAAAAAAGCTGTTGTCTTCAGTTGAGTCGTTAATCATAGTTTTTAAATTAGCGTGTCCCCTTTGTCCCCAGCGTCCCCAATGTCCCCAAAGTCCCCCCAAAAAATAATATGGTTTTTAATACCAACGATAATTTTTTGGGGGACGTTCTTGTTTAAAATCTGTGATTGATTGACTCAATAGACAAAATAAAATTTTCAACGTGAACGGTTATAAAATTATTTTAATCATTTGTAAAAAAAATATAACTGTTCTTTGCTTGGCGACAATTATTCTCCTATTCCTTTGGTGTATTGTTGAAATTTTTGTTGGAAAGATTTAGGCGGGGCTAGATTGGTTGATTGTGATTTTTTTATGTCGTCGATTGTTGTTGATTTGTTTGCTTTTAATTTTGTTTTATTGTTTTCAGGTCGGATGTTAAAGCTTTTTAACGCGTTTTTCCATGCTTCGTTTGATTTTGTATCTTCGTTATTTTTCTTTGCGTTTTCGTTCATTGATTTCCATTTTTTATGAAAGTCTCTCAACTGTTTTTCAGTCCAACCTAATTCATTTAGCAGCTCTTTGTTTGGATTTTCTTTGTCGAGTTGATCTTGTAAATAGTCTAGCGCGAGGTTAACATTTTTTTCTGTAAATTCGCGTCTTGCCTCGTCAGACTCGATTGAGCTATTATTCCCTCCGATTCCGTCTCTGCCGGTGTTGCCGCCCGCGACGCCTTCGCCAGATTTGACTTTCGAGGAGTCAACCGGTTGTTTATCTGCAAAATTACCTTCCGATTTTCCGTTAGATTTATCCGCCGAATTGCCGGTCGATTTATCAGGCGAATTACCTTCTGATTTGTCTGTTGAATTATTGGACGATTTCAAATTGTCTGTTGTTTTATCGCGTGAATCAGATTTTTTTTCTAAAGCGTTTGAATTATTTTTTTCGTTTTTCGCGTTTTTGTCGTTGGATTTGTCGTTTGATTCTCCGTTTGATTTTTCAGTGTTTTCGCTATCGGAATTTTCTCCGATTTCATTTTTTTGATTGTTGTTTCCATTATTTTGTTTTGACGTTGTTTTTGATCCAGATTCAGATTTAGATTCAGATCTAGAATCTTCGTTTTTCGTTTGATTTAAGTTTGTATCTTTTGGATTTGCCGAATCGTTTCCTTCGTTTTTCAATTGTTTTGACTTGGAATTAGAAATAGAATCGTCTCGTTCTCGTTTATCATTATCGTTTGGATCAACTGGTTGATCATTTTTTGTAGCGTTATTTTTTTTCGCGTTATCTTGTGAATTATTGTCTTTGCCGTTACTTTTGGTTTCGTTTTTGGTTTCGTTTTTGTTGTTATTTTCGTTGTTGTTTGAGTCATTGGTTTTATTATCGATATTATTTTTGTCAACATTTTTATTTCTGTCGGCGTTGGTATTTTTCGCGTTGTCAGACGAATTATTCTGTTGATTATTTTGAGAATCTTGAGAATCTCTGTTTTGATTTGAATTGTTTTCGTTATTTGAATTGATTTCTTTTTCTGTTTTGCTAGCGTTTGCGTTTGAGTCGTTATTTGATTTTTGTGATTGTTCTCCGTTATTATTTCCGTTGTTGTTTTGTTGATTATTGTTTTGTGATTTTCCGTTATCGCCGGAGTTTTCGGCTTTGTTGTCGTTGGATTCATTGGAGTCGTTGGAGTCGTTGGATTTATTTTTGTCGTCGGATTTATTCTGTTGATTATCTGTTGATTTTTCGTTCTGTAAATTTTGATCATTCTCATTTTTGTCATTTTTGTCATCGGGTTTATTTTGATTATTTTTCATTTCGTTTTTATTAGTAGATTTTTCGTCGTCGTTGTTGTTAGCGTTATTATTTTTGTTTTTAGAATCATTTGATTTATTATCGTTGTTGTTTTGATTTTGTTTTTGTGAATCTTGTTCTTGTTGATTATTTTTATCTTGTTCTGAGTTTGGTTGCCATTTTTCTTTTTTCATTTGGTCAACGATTTTTTGCATTGCGTCTGCGCTTTGGGTTTCAGGGTCGATAGATTCTTTTTTCTCATTTTCGGAGTTGTCTGAATTTTCAGGATTTTTGGCATTATTTTTTTCTGTTTTGTTCTCTTTATTTTGATTTTCTCCGTTTTCTTCAGAGTTTTGATTATTTTTTTCGAGTTGTTTATTTTCGTTTTGTTGATCATTATTTGGGTCATTATTTTGTTGTTTTTCTTCTTTGTTTTTGTTTTCGTTTTCGTTTTGATTTTTTTCTGTTGAAATTTTTTCTTGTGGTTGATTTGATTTTTCGGTATTGTTTTGAATTTTTTCGTTGTTATTATTTTCTTGTTTTTTTATGATTCTAATTGTGATATGTCTTGTTTCGGCGGCATTGGGTGTAGGTAATTTTGTATCTATGGTTTCTCCCCAAACATCTACGGTATCTCCGACATTGAGTTGGTATTGACTTGGTCTAAACTTTGCGGCTTTTTTAATTTGACCTTTATGTTTTGTTGCGCCGGCGATAGGCGATTGTAACAATTCGGTTGATTTAATTTGTTTATTTGTTTTATTAGTTGAGGTAACTTTGTATTTGATTCTTAAATATCTGAGAGCGAAATCTGGGTCTTCGGCTTGTACGGGCAATTCGATTTCGGCGTTGAGCGGCAGATCAATTTGTGCGACTTCTTTTAGATTTTCAGCGTCGTCGCTCCATTGTATTAGCGGCGTTTTATCGCGAATAATTTCTTGTCGGAAAGTTCCGCTGCGTCGGCTTTTGTAGCCGTCTTTATCGGTTGCGTTGATTGTAAAATAGTTGACAATTTCATCTGACAATTCTGTAGAATCCGATTCAGCTGTAAGATTATTAGTCGAATTATCTGCCGAATTATTAGTTGAAAAATCTTTGAGTAAAATATTGGCGGTTGTGATTGTTGGATTATTGCTGTCGATTTGCATTTTGATTTTTGGCGGATTATTTGTTTTTGTATTTTTTTTGTCGTAAGTGATTTCGGCTTGAGCGAGCGGCATTGTGCTTTTGGCAGATACGGTAACTTCCGAGCCTTCGACGGCGCGGATATCGCTGTTATCTTTTATGATTGAGTCGTCGAGTCCGGTGTATTCGGGGTATTTATATTTTAGCGATTCGATTTCTATAGTTGCAACCGGACGAACTTCGACTCTGTATTTTTCGCTTTTGCTATTATCTTGTTGAATCCAGTAATCTATTCCGCAGACGAATCCTTGTTTATTGGGCGGAAAGGTTGTTTCAAATTTAGCGGATTGATTTTTATTCCAGAAATTGCCGGCGTTATCGTTTGATATTTTGTTCATTGGGGCAGCTTGTTTTACGGCTCTTCCGTCGTCTGTTGAGAAAAAAACGTACACTGGAGATTTACTTTTACCGATAACTTTTGCGGAGACAGTCAAATGTTCGCCTTGTAGTGCGGTTGTGTTTTGTGGTTGGACATCGAGGAACTGTACGGCTTGTGGCGGTTCTATTGACATAAAGGGAAAAACGATACGGGCGAAAGATTGAATCGGATTCTTTGGCGAGAAGCACAAATAAAATATTAATATTGTAACGATAATTACAAGTGCGGCGATACAAATGTTTATTCCGGTTTTATTGATTATGGTATCAGTTTTGACTGCGTTAATATTTTCCGCCGCCGAGCGAGTTAAACCTTCAAGCATTTTTTCGCCGAGTTTATCTGACGCAACTTTACCGCGTTCAATGCGTTCGCGTTTTAGGGTTATCCAGTTGATAATTGCGTTTTGGGCGGATGACGAATTGTTTTCAAGTATTTGCGCCGCGTAAACGGGGTTGATCGGGTAAAGAAAAAGAGGTACAATCCGCCGGTACGTAAAAAAAACAGCGAATGAAATTATTGCGAGGAAGATTATAAATCGCAATGTTACGTTCATTCCGTCTGGGAATAACCAGTGATCCGCGATTACGGCTAGAAAAAATCCGGTAAAGAGGAAGATCAAAAGAAGTAAAATTGAAAACCAAAAATCTGTTTTGAACAAAACTGTACAAGCCGCGTCGAGACGCGAATCGATTGTTTTGTCCAATGGTTCATTTGCGTTTAGGTTTGATGCGCTCATTGGTTTAAGTTTGTTAAAGGTTGACATTAAAGCGGTTAAGTTTGATGGCGTTTTGTTTTTTATTCTTGTTTTTTTTCGTTACAAAAATTATGTCGGACATTTTAACTATACGTTTTAATATCGGGCGAAATGAAAATAAAATGTAACTATTCAGTAGATAAATAACAATCGATCAGGTTGACTACTTGATTGAATATTATCCATCGGTTGAGCAGTTACAATAAAATACAATAAAATCGAATTTGATTAAGGGAACTTCTAAAAACTAATTTTAGAAGGAACGCGGGCGTCCCGCCTGCATTACAAACGCCTAAATATGCGGTCGAGACGACCGCGATCCTAATAAAAATAAATTTTACAGGAGGTTTTTAGAAGTTCCCTTAAATTTAAGACATCTTATTATGAATGCGGAATATAGTCAATGGTTGGAGAGATTTCAGAAGGATCATTTTGCGACTAAGGTTGTTGGAGTCGAGGTGATTGAGGCGCGACCGGGTTATGCGAAAACGTTGTTGCGGGTAGAGCCGAAACATTACAACGCCGTAGGAATTGTGCAAGGCGGCGCGATTTTCACGTTGAGTGATTTTACGTTTGCGGTTGCGTGTCATGTCGGTCATAATGACACGTTAGTTGCGATTGAGTGTAATATTTCGTTTTTAAAACCAGTTTCGGCGGGCGTAATTTATGCGGAAGCAAACCAAATTGCAGAGTCAAGATCGTTAGCGTATTACGAGGTTAATGTTACAAATGAATCGGAAGAACTAATCGCAAAATTCCACAGCAGAGCGTTCAGAAGACAAAATAAGCAAAATTAAATGTTACGTAATATATCAGCAGAATTTTTTGTAACGATATTTCTTTGAATTATGCTTTCCTAATTTTCTGCAATTTTTTTGCGTTTTCTGCGTTAAAATTTTTTATCAAATGTAAACGCAGAAAACGCAGAAATAAATCGTTAATTTTATATAGTTACCAAAAAACAAAACTTTATTAAAAAAAGATGGAACATTACAAACCCAATTATTTAGTTGATTTACATTCTCATACGAATCGTTCTGATGGCAATGACGAACCGGCGGAATTTTTGCGTAATGCGGCGGAGGTTGGGATGTCTGTAGTTGCGATTACAGACCATGA
>JAITAZ010000102.1 GCA_031283825.1 Planctomycetaceae bacterium
GGTAGTCATGTCCATCTTGTCATTTAAAAACAATACAAATTTAACTGAATAATTACAAAAATATTATTCGTTCAAAAAAATAAATACGCATGAAACCGCGTTTAATTTTCGATATTGCTAATTTTGCCGGACAGCCTACTTTTACTGGTATTCCGCGTTTTATTTGCGAAGTTTTAAAACGAATCGTAGAAACGGATCGGTTCGATATTGTTACGATTTGTTCGCTGCTGGAAGAAGAATCGGCGTTGAGAAATTTTCGTTGTAATTTTTCGTATCAATTGCCGTTTCAAAGTAAAGACGTCGAAAATTACGTTTTAGAAAATAAATCTTATTCAACAGAAAAATCACAATTAAAAATCTTTGAAGAAACTCTTCACGCTTGGTTTCCTGATAACTGGTTTATTAAATTTGTCGCCGATACTTGTCGTAAAATCAAATGGAAAATATCGCCGCCGCTATCTCTCTCTGAATACAATTATTCGCCGTTTTACGAAAAACTCGTTAAAGAATCAGACTTATTTTTTAGTCCGTTTAACTCTTTGATTCCTGAACTTATTCAAAATCCATCAATAAAAAAAATTCTTGTAATCCACGATTTAATTCCGATTGTTCTCGCCGACATGTATAAAGGAAAAAATTTTTTCCCTAAAAAACCTTGGGATTCTATTACACCGGACACGATAGTTTTTACTGTTTCGGAATCGACTAAACGTGATCTTTTGAAATATTGTCCCAATGTTTTACAGGAACAAGTAACAACAATTTTGCTTGCAGCTGATCAACGATTTGTTCCTTGTCTCGACCGAAACAAAATTGAAACGGTATTGAATAAATATTCTATTCCGGTAGATGTTCCTTTTATTTTGTCTGTTGCGACGTTGGATATTCGTAAGAATTTTGATCACGTTATGAATAGTTTTTCAAAATATTCATTATCGCCAAACGGAATTAAAACCGGTTGCCGACTTGTGTTGACGGGAGTAAGCGGTTGGCAAGATCGGAAATTCAAAAAAACATTTGCTCATTTGCCGAAAAATGTAAAAGAAAAAATCATATTCACCGGTTACGTAGAGGACGACGATTTACCGATACTTTATTCGGCGGCGGCTTGTTTTTGTTACATGTCGATTTATGAAGGTTTCGGCTTGCCTCCTCTTGAAGCGATGCAATGCGGCGCTCCGGTTATAACTTCGGACACGTCGTCATTACCGGAAGTCGTCGGCGACGCCGGAATAATGTTAGACCCGCACGACGTCGAAAGTCTTGCAAACGCATTCGAAAATATTATTTGTAACGAAAATCTACGAAAAGAAATGATCGACAAAGGAATCAAACAAGCAAAAAATTTCAGCTGGGATCGTTGCGTCGATATTATCTTGAGACGAATTTTTGAAACAATTCAATAGGTTTACAACCTTTTTTCGGAAAAAGATTGTAAACTTATCTCTACTTTTCAATTTTGCGGCGGAATTACTGGGAGAGCTACTGGCGACGGTGGCGCAGTTGGTTGAACCGACGGATGATCGTGATCTCCGTGATCGTTATCATGATCGCTGTGATCATGATCTCCGTGATCGTGATTATGCGTTTCGTGATTTATTGTTGGCGGTTTTTCGTCTTTTATGATTGACGATAACATTTCGCGTTGAAATTTGCTTTGCGGATTGCTAGACGGTAAGAGATTTTGAACGACATGAGCGCCTGAAAAGTTTATGCCTATGATTAGGTCGTCGAAGATTTTCTCTATATTATTTTCGTCGTATGTTAATTCGTCTGGTTTTGTCCATTCGATTGCTTTTTCCGCCGACGTTTGCACGATTAGCAAAGTAGTTGGATTTTTAACTTTTGCGATTGTAAGTTCTGTATCTGCTAGCGGTGTTCCGGTTGACGCGAATCGTTGTATTTGGGTTTTACCTTTATCGATATTGTTATCGACTGGTGTGAACGCGGCGGGTATATTTTCTAGTAAAGGCAGATTTGTCGGGCTATCCCATGTTTCTTTTAGGTTGAATTTATTGTACAGTTCTTGTTGACCAATTAACGGCAAAATAGCAACTCTCCAGCTTAATAGTGGTTTTCCGTTTGCGTCTCGAATTGGTTGCGGAAATTTTTTATTTAATCTATCGTATTGAATTGAAATATCCGCCAGATTTTTTAACTGTTCGACCTTTCGAGTCAACGTTTGATTTTTTTGCATTTGCGTTGACATATCGGCAATTCCTTTTTTCAGTATTTCGTCGAATCCGTCAAATTTATTGATTCGAAAATAAAAACCTGTATCGTTTGATTTCTCTAGTTCGATAGATCCGAGTATATTTTTTATTGTATCTTTTGACATTCCCCATGCTGCAAGCGACGATTCGTCTTTTATTGCTTTGAAAGTTGTTTGAGCCGTAATGTGCAGTCCTAGAAATGTCTCGTATAATTTCGCTGCTCCGTTGTTATCGACTGCGTCGTATCTTGCCGACAACATTGGTTTTCCGACTTGTGAATCTGGTTTGATTGCTAGATTTATCGCGCGAAAATTTTGTATGAATTTCATTGCGTTATCGTTTCCAAGACTTGATAGAATTACGCCGACAAATGGAATTTCTTGAATCCTAATTGGGTCAGCTTTTACGTCTTCCCACGACGCCGACAGTGTCAGCAGGTTTGAATCTATATCTAAACGTTTAATGCGTTCTATTGCGGGGTTATTTATTTTTGGTTTTTCGGCGAAAATAGCGTTAGCGTCTTCGGTCATCATGATAAAGATGACAATTGTGCTTTTGTCGGGCAGAAATATGCCGCCTTTAATTTTATCGATTTGAATATCTGACGGCAGCAAGTTGTAATATTCGATGTTGGCGATGCGAGTTTTTATTGATTCTAGCGGTTTATTCGACAAGGATTTCCAGAGCGTTTGAATCATATTTTCGGCGATTGGTTCGTTAAGATTGAAAATTGTTACGCGGCGAAAAGCTAACGAGTGTCGCGGGGTTGTCGAGCCGTCTGGCGTTTTGACGTCGAAAACGATTTCGCCTTGCGGTGCTGCGACAAGAGTGAATCGTTCAACTTTTCCGTAGTCGATTGGAAATTGCAGTTGAAAAATTGTATTGAAAATACTGGACAAAACGTTTTCGGAGTTTTTACCAATTTCTGTTTCAAAAAACTTTTTGGGTTGACCTGTCAAAATGTAATATGAATCGGGAAAGAACCATCGCGTATCGAGATTATTCTGTTTCTCTCCGAGCGATAGTAACATTTCAGACGTGGGTGGAGAAACCGGCGGTTTTTTAAACTCGCCGGATGATGCGATGTCGGAAGCGTTATCCGAATTGACTTTTGATTGAGTCGACTCTGCTGGACTTTGCAAGCCGCCATCTGCGCCCGGAAGGACTTTAACTTGCTGATTTGATTTATCGGAACAACCCGAAATTGATATTGAAAAAACAAATAATATCGTCAAAAAAAATGTTCGCATTTTTATTTCGTTGAGTTTTGTACAGTCTATACAACTTGCGTTATGAATTTTGGTAAGGTAAAGGTTATTCATTACAAAGTTCTTTCTGATAGCAGGTAATCAACCGGCTATAATCGAAAATCGCAAGTGTAAATAAATTTAAAAAGACTGAAAAAGGAAAATCGGAATTGGGGATTAGGAATTTACGGAATTTTTAAATACGAAACAATGAAAAATACAAAATATACGAAAGGCGTAAAATAAAAATAAGCGTATTTTGTTATTTAGTTTGTTTTGTATTTGTAAAAAATTTTCATTAATTTTATTGTCGTCAGATGCAGAGGGGCAATATTTTATTGTAATCGAGAAAAGTTACAAGATACCTTCTCAAGATTATTTTTTGAGAATAAGAATTACGCAAAAGAAATCGCTTTTGAGTCGTTTCAAACCAGATTTTCAACCAAAATGTCCTCTTTAAAAAAACGGTAACCGTTCATGGTTTTTTAAAAAACCATATTATTTTTTTGGGTAACCGTTCACGTTCAAAAGAAAAAATCCTACGCTCTTTCAGGGCTTAGGAAATTTTTCTCTTGTGCGTGAACGGTTACATTTTTATTAAGGTCATTTATTTTTATGCGGTATTTCTATTACTTTTGGCGACATATCGCATTCGATTCCTTCGATAGTAACTGGGATGTACGAATAAGTTGTAATTGAATTTCCTG
>JAITAZ010000157.1 GCA_031283825.1 Planctomycetaceae bacterium
AATGAGACGCAAGGCATTGCGTCTCTACATTTGTTAATTTGTAACTATTCACGTTTTAATTTTGCGATAAAAAATAAAAAATTCCGTGAACGGTTACTTATTTTTTGTAAAGGACAGTAGGGATGTTTTGGTTTAAAATCTGCTGTTTGAAAAAACTCAAGAGTAATTTCTTTGGATTTGTTAATCTCCGATTTCAAACAACGAGTCCCTAATGTCCCTTCTGTCTCTAATGTCCTTTTAAAAAACTACGCCTTAATAATTACAAAGTAAAAACAAAAAAAAGGGCAGGGCAGAGGGGACTTTCAATCGCTGATTTGAAATCTAGGATTCGAGCCTCAAGAGATAAAACAAAAAATCCACTAATTATATTACTACAACTAAACATTTGTTTCAAGGCAATCTATAACGGATTGAATATCATTTGGAATCGGCGATACGATTTCCAACTCTTTACCTGTTGCCGGATGCTCAAACGATAATTTATGCGCGTGCAACGCTTGACGACTCAAAACAATCGTGCCGGTTGTGTTTTCTTCCGTTAACGCAACGGGTTTTTTGCCCGTCAACTCCTCCATCGAAATAGTTTTTCGTCCTCCGTACATTCTGTCGCATAGAATCGGATAGCCGGCATGAACCAAATGCACGCGGATTTGATGCGTCCGTCCAGTTTTCGGAAGACATCGAATCGACGTAAATTTATTGTAACGTTTAATCACTTCATAAAAAGTCAACGCTTCTTTTGCGTCTGAATCTGTTGGCGGCGCGATACGCATTTTCTCTTTAACTTTAGGATGCAATCCAATCGGCGCGTCGATCATATCTCTGTCCAGATGCGGTTTGCCGAATACGATTGCAAAATATTCTTTTCGAATCTTACGTTCTTCAAATAACGCCGCCAACTTCGCATGAATGAAATCATTTTTCGCAACAAGAATTACTCCGCTTGTATCGCGGTCAAGACGATGCACAATTCCGGGACGCATCGGACCTCGCGATGAGCTAAGCTGTCCGCCGAAGTGATACGCCAACGCCGCAACAAGCGTCCCAGACCAATGACCGCGCGACGGATGAACAACCATATCAACCGGCTTGTTCACTACAACAAGATCATTATCTTCGTATAAAATCTCAATTGGAATCGGCTCGGCTTGAGGCGTTTCTCGCGGAGTATCAGGTATAGTAAAACGGACAACCTGACCAGATTTCAACCGAAACGAAGGCTTGCCGAATGTAGATTTATCGCTATCCGGATCAATACAAACGCCCCCGCTCGTTATCGCATTACGAATAGTAGTACGACTAAATTCAGGAAAATGACTCGCCAGAAATAAATCAAGCCGCCAGCCGGATTCCGATTCCTCTACAGTCCGAAAAAATATCTCTCCAACACAAAATGACGTCATAATTATTTTTTGTAACAATAAAAAATTTTTCGCTAAAACATCACGCAATTCAAAATTCTTAATTCCTAATTCTTAATTCCGAATACCGAATTTCCCTAATCTCTTTGGCGCAATTGTAACAATTGTATCGTAATGTCGGGCGAGTAACAGTGCAATCGTTTTCGCGTATATTTTCGTTTTAATCGGAATCATACGCATATTTGGCTTGTGAGTTACAGCCGTATTATTGATGAAATGACGAATAATACGATGATTGACAGCTTTTTTTGAGAACTAATTTTAGTGAAGTCGATATAAACAACAGCGACAACCAATAGTTCGCAGACGTTTGTAATTATTGAAACAAATATAACGATTTTACTCATATTGTGGATATTAAACTACCTGCATTTGAATTTTCGTTTAGAGCTGTCGGCTTTTATATTCTTGTGCTGCCGAAGCTTACAATACGAGTTATAAAAGTATTTATGTCGCCGAAATTCGTAGTACGAGTTGTAAACGCCAAAAGTTATTTAGATTTTAACAATAATAATTGATGTTGGCGATTGAAATGTTGTTGTGTTGGTAAGTGAAATAGTTTTTTTAGAGGTTACCTTTATTATGCGAGACGACGCGAGAGATGAAAACGAAATAGCCGTCATGGAAGTGCATTCTCCGCTTGAGACGTATTTGTCGGAGATTAATTCGACTCATCTTCTTACAGCGGAAGAAGAGTTAGAATTAGCCGCCGCAATTGCGGAAGGCGATATGGAAGCGCGCGATAAAATGGTACGCGCTAATTTGCGGCTTGTTGTCAACATTGCTCGTGCTTTCACGGGTAAAGGATTGAGTTTACAAGACTTAATCGAAGAAGGTAATTTGGGATTACTTCGAGCAGTTGAAGGATTCGATCCGGCGATGGGTACGCGATTCTCAACTTATGCGAGTTATTGGATCAAGCAATCTATTAAACGTTCTTTGATCAATTCGTCGAAAACGATTCGTATTCCGGCGTACATGGTAGAAATTTTATCGAAGTGGCGTCGTGCAGGAAGTCGTCTAGTCGAAGAATTAGGACGGACGCCGACGGCGGAAGAAATCGCCCGAATGCTAGGTTTGCCGCGAAAAAAATTATCTATCATCAGAAAAGCGATAATGATAAATAATCTCATGCCGCAAAACGATCAACCTGATTCGGGATGGTCGTTGAGTGAAATTGTAACGGATGATCGCTCGCGAAGTCCAGATGAAGAGTTGCTCGAAAGCGACAATTTAACGTTTGTACTAGAGCAACTTGAATTGATGGATTCGCGGGATTCGCTCATTTTAAAAATGCGGTTTGGTCTCGGCGACCATCA
>JAITAZ010000189.1 GCA_031283825.1 Planctomycetaceae bacterium
TCAACAACTCCGCGCGACTTTGATTAAGATAATCAGACGTAACGTCGATATATTCCGAAAAACAATTTTCTAATTCATTCTGCGTATAACCGCATATTGAAGCGTAATCTCTGTCTAAAGTTATATCGTCAACATTATTCAACGCAGAAAAAACAGAAACGCCCGAAAACTTTGAAACTCCTGTCAAAAATATAAAACGAATGTGATCGTCAGACGCTTTCAATACCTGATAAAAATCGTGAAGAATAATTTTGTTGGCGGTTAATGTTTCAATATTCGACAAATGATCCGTAATAGGTTTATCATATTCGTCAACTAATATCACGACTTGTTGTCCGGTTGATTGATGTATTTTCTGAATTAGTTCTGAAAATTTATCGGGCAGTTCAGTTTTTTCAATTAAAACGCCGTAATTTGTAGCGATTTCTTTTATAAATTCGGATAGTGAATTAAATAATGCTTCGGGATTATGGTTAGCTCTTGCGCCGAAATCTAGTCGTATAACCGGATATTTTTGAGACCAATCCCATTTATCGAATATAAAAAGTCCGTCAAATAAATTTTTATTGCTGCTGAATAGCTCGTCCAATGTGCTTACCAACAACGATTTACCAAATCGACGCGGTCGAGATAAAAAATATATTCGTCCTGAAGTTACCATTTTGAGAATGTTTTCAGTCTTATCCACGTACAAGTAATTGTCTTTACGTAGAACGGAAAAAGACTGAATTCCGATAGGTAAATTTTTCATAATATACAACTCGTACTATGATTTTCTGCGTTTAAGCAGACTTTAACGATTCGTTTGTCTGGGACAAATTCTGTGTTGACGAAAATCATGTTTTTTTGGTGTAAATGTTTTGTCTTGAACTATATTACTGTCTGCCTAGAAACGAAGGGCAAACGTGTAAACTTGGAGTAATATAAACAAGGCAAAATAAAATACAAGACCAACCTGTTGGATAATTCAGAATATAATTTGAATTATTGGCGATTCACATTTTAAAATATTGTCATACAATATTTCGTTATTAGGATGGTTGTAATTGTTCAGTAATTTTTTTTTGTGAAGTTATTCAAGCGAGGAGTGAGTCAAAGATTTTACTGGGTTACTAACGATTAATATTTTTTGGGTGAAGCGATGTATATTTTTTCACGAGTAACGATAATTGGCGTTGGCGCGATTGGCGGTTCTGTTGGACTTGCGGCGAAGGCGCGTAGAGTTGCGAGGACGGTGATCGGAATTGACATTGATTCGGACGCGATAGAGTCGGCGTTACGAGTTGGTGCTGTTGACTATGCGGTTTCTGATCTTGACGAGGGGATAAATGGTTTTATGTCGTCGGATATTTCTGACAATTCTTTTTTTTCGGACGATATAGGCGGTGGAGTGAGGCGGCGTCATAAGCCGGAGATAGTAATTATAGCGACTCCTGTTTCGCTTGTTGGACGATATGTTGTTGATGTTTCGAATATTGTCCATAACGAGGATTATTTGCGAAATATATTGATAACGGACGTAGCAAGTACGAAGGAGACGATTTGTTCTCAATTTTATGATATTGATTCGCGGTTGTTACAGAATGATTGTCGTTTTATTGGTTCGCATCCGATAGCTGGAACGGAGAAGAGCGGCGTGATTAATGGCGATAGTAATTTGTTTGTGAATCGTCTTGTAGCGATAACGCCTTCAGATTCGTCGAGGGAGTTGGACATTGCGATGTTATTAAGATTTTGGCAAAGTCTTGGTGCGATGGTGGTGAGTATGTCTTATATGGAGCATGACAGGGTATTAGCGAGAACGAGTCATTTACCGCATTTGATTAGTGCGTTGTTAGCTGGACAGTTGCGTAGTGCAGACGCAAAATATACAGGAACGGGATTTAAAAGTACAACAAGACTAGCGGCAGGAAAACCTGCTATCTGGAAAGACGTAATTGAAAACAACACGGACGCCATTCTAGAAGCAATAAAAGAGTATGAAGAAGGATTAAAAATCTTGAGAGAATACATCGAGCAAAAAGAATGGAACAAATTAACTGACTTCCTAGAAAACGCAAAAACAAAACGCGATTCATTAACCTAAAAAAGATTGGTAATATTTCAGTGGAATATTTTTTGGTAACCATTCACGGTTTTTTAAAAAACTATATTATTTTTTTGAGTAATCGTTCACGTTCAAAAGAAAAATCTTACGCCTTTTCTGGGATTAGAAAATTTTTCTCTTGTGCGTGAACGGTTACGATAATTTTTGAGGGGACTTAGGGGACATTGGGGACGCTGGAGACACTGGGGACGTTCTTGTTTGATATCTGGGATTGATAGCTCGGCGGGGGACAAAATTTAAAGAAAAAAATTTCTCTTTTTTAAAAGCTGATGTCTTCTGTTGAGTCGTTAATCTTGGTTTTTAAATTAGTGTGTCCCCAACGTCCCCTTTGTCTTCAATGTCCCCCAAAAAAATAATATGGTTTTTAAAAAAACCGTGAACGGTTACTGTTTTTTAATGTCATTTAAAAAAGTTTGCGTTGAATGGTCATAAAAATTTTGAAATTAATAAACCTGATTGATATACTGTAACGGAAATTATAATTGCAATTGTTGTCGTGTAAAACATTGACGCTAGCATGTATTTTATATGTCCGGTTTCTCTCCAGATTATCGCGCATGTTGCTATACATGGGGCGTAAATCATCACAAAAAGTATAAATACAAACGCCTTCAACGACGTCCAACCAGACTCTCCACGCAAACGAACCGCAAGACGTTTTCCATGTTCGTCAAGCTCTTCTGTCTTGATCTGCTCCAAAAAAGAATTTTCAACATTCTTATCCGCAGTTTCTACAACTTCTGTTTCTACAACTTCAGATTCTACATTGTCTATTTTTTCGACTTCTGTTTTTTCGTTACGAAAATTATTGTTTGTTTTGTTGCCGTCTTTATTCTCATTGATCGATTCTCCGTCAGACTCTATGCCGTACATCGTAACCAACGAACTCACGATAACTTCTTTTGCAATAAAACCTCCAAGCAACGCTACGTTGTCTCTCCAATCAAAACCTATATACTTTGAAATCGGCTCAAACGCTCGTCCAATACTCGCCGCGTATGATTTCGTTATTCCCTCATTCGGATTCGGATAATACATCAATACCCACAAAAAAACATTCACCGCCAAAATAATCGTCCCCGCCTTTTTCACAAACCACCAACTCTGCAAACTCGCCGATAAAAACATGTCATACAAATTCGGCGGCTGATAAGTCGGCAACTCAATAATAAGAGGAGACGACTTGCCCTGAACAAATATCTTGCCCAAAACTAACGACGAAATTAATGCAATCGCCCACGAAATAAAAATTATCGCCGCCATCACCGTAGCCTCATAAGAAATAAAAAACGCCGAAATCATTAACGAATACACCGGAATTTTCGCACCGCAATTCATCAACGGAATAATCATAATCGTTAAAATTCTTTCACGCTGCTCTCTCATCGTCCTTGTCGCCATGACCGCCGGAATCGCACATCCGCCAATTATCCCGCCGCCCAAAATTAACGGCAAAACACTCTGCCCATGTATTCCAAAAAATCGCATTATCCTGTCCATCACTACTACAACTCTCGCAATATATCCGCTCTGCTCCAAAAACGACATAAACAAAAAAATGAAAAATATCGTCGGCATAAACGTAAGAACACCGCCAACACCGGATATTATTCCGTCATAAAGCAACGATTTCAAATCGCCATCCCGAAGAGCAAAACAATAATCAAACGCCAAAGGCAACCAATACGAAAAAATACTCTCAACCGCACCGACCGGAGTCGTTAATTGAAAATAAAACTCGTCCGAAATCCAAGGAAACCACACCCAACCATTCGCAACATTAAACGCTAACTTAAATATTCCAAACATCGCCAACCCAACACAAATCAAACCCCAAAACGGATGACACAAAATACTGTCCAAAAAATCCGTATTCCGCTTGGGTTTCATCACTCGCCGAACCACTTGTTTTTCAAGCTCCTCCGCCCGCTCATTCCGACGCGCGGCAATCGTCTTACGCGGAGAATCACCGCCGACTTTTTCATACTCCTCAACCTTGCTCATACACGAAGTCAACAACGTTTCCCAATCCTTGTCGTGCGTGTGATGCTGAATTATACGCCTTGCCTCACGATCATTCTCAAGCAACTTTATCGCAAGCCAACGACTCGGAAAATCCTGAACAAGCTGCGCCTTCTGCGAAAGTGCCGAATCAAACTCAACAATAAGAGACTCCAACTTCCCATAATCAACCTTCCAAATCGGAGGAGTCTCATGCGCATGACGCTTCGAAATCTCATTGATCATAGTACGTAACTTTTCAAGTCCGAAATCGAGATCACGATCACGATGCTGATGCTGATCTTGATCTTGTTGATCCTGTTGACAATGTTGATCGTGAGAATTACGTTGTCGATAAAGTCCGTGTTGTCCGAAATGACTATGACGCGCGACCGTCGGAATCACCGGAACGCCAAGTTCTTGCTCTAACTTGACAACATCGATCTCAATTCCGCGACGCTCCGCAACGTCCATCATGTTGAGACACACAACAAGAGGAATCTGAAGTTCCAAAAGTTGAAAAACAAAATACAAATGACGACGAAGATTTGAAGCGTCAACGACAATTACGACGACTTCCGGTCTTTCAAGCAATAAGAAATCGCGAGTAACTCGTTCCTCTTGAGAGTAAGAGGTCAAGCTGTAAGTTCCGGGCAAATCGACGACTTCAATACGACGCTTTTCATCGTGGTAGTGTCCGGACTTTTTCGTAACGGTAACTCCGGGATAGTTGGCGATTGTCTGATGCAATCCGGTAAGATAATTAAACACCGTTGACTTGCCCGAATTAGGCTGACCAACAAGCGCAACAAGAATTTCATTATGTTCGTTCACTTTTATAAATTGGTTAGGAGGTAAATCCCTTAGTAAAATTTAATACAATCGAGAAATTCAAGAATGACATTTTTCGAGTCTTTAATGTCCATTAAAAAAAACGGCGAATTACAATTACAATAACAAATTATTGTAACCGTTCACGGTTTTTTAAATTCGGAATTCGGAATTCGGAATTCGGAATTATTTTTTAAACACGGATTTTTTTGATGAATACTGATTTACACGGATAGACAAATGACGCATTTTGAACGTTACAAATAATTATGTTTGCTGTAAATTCCCCTTTTTATTTTATCCGTGTTTTTCAGTTTTATCCGTGTTATCCGTGTTTAAAAAATTCCCCATTATCTGTGTTTAAAATTTCGTGAACGGTTACAAATTATTTTTCGACAAGTATAGTTCGAGCGATTTCTGGACCTAGAGCGATTCTTGTTTCTCCGATAGCGATCAGAAGCGGTTTATGACTTGCGAGTCCGCCTTGTAGCAGTTTGAATCTTGTACCGATAAACATTCCCATTCCCATGAGTCGTCCTTGTAATTCGGCGTCGGCGGTCATATCTACGATAGTGCCGGTTTCGCCTTGAGGAAATGCACTGAGGTAATTAACTTTTTCGGATCGGAACACCGTCTCCGGCGTAGTCGTATTTTCCTTTACCGATTCAGACATGATA
>JAITAZ010000226.1 GCA_031283825.1 Planctomycetaceae bacterium
CCTCTTTTTGTTGGGACTTTGACATTTATTTCGTTTGTTTTTGTGTTAAATTTGGGTTGGATTTCGATTTCTTGATCTTCTCCGGCGTGCAATACGGAGAATTTACTTTTTGAATTTACGCCTTTAAGATTGCGCAACGATAATTCTACCGTTGAATCTTTTTCTGCCAAAATAATCGGAATCGTAAAGCCGTCCTCGACCTCAAAAACATTAGCCTTAGCAAGTTTGCCCTTGACCTCAACCGGACGCTCCGACAAAACCCATCTTTTGCCGCGCAACAATGAAAACATTTTTCCATAATCAAGATAATATTTATCAACCTTCACACCAGGTCGAATTGTATGATCATTATTCGGAATCGGCGCAGTCGGAAAAATTCCCATATAAAGATAACGCTGAAAATAAGCGTCAGGATCAGGTTGAAGGTCTCTATCCGATAACGTCCACGCAACCGCAGGTCGGCAAATAGAATTGAAAGCCGTCATATTAATTGCCGCTCCATAATAAGTATGTTCGTCGTAAATTCCATCAACATGTTTTAACAAGTCCATTCTCTTGTTGAGATTATTAACGTAAATCGCTTTTTCTGCTTTGTGAAACATCGGTCCCATCACGTCCATTAACTCCCTCCACGAAACCAAAAGCGACCGATTTTTGCGATTCTGATACCAACTGATTTTATCATCACCAAGCGGATTATAATGACGCAACCAATCCATTCGATCAATACAAATCCCCGAAGCGTCCGGAATTTTCTCGATATGAAGTTTCGCCTGATTCAAAATAAACTCGCGATACGTCGGATCTCCCGCGTCAACAAAAACGCAGCCCGCCCAACTTTTGAATAGTCCGCCAAGCTTCAATTCAGACAATTCAGACGTTTGAGAATTTTGTAAATTTTGCGGATTTTGCAAAATAACTTGACGAACAGCGGCGTTGGGAATTTTTTCTGGAAGATAATTATTGCAATCTCTCCAAAGTTCGGCGTTATTTGAATCGGCGTCGATTTTTCGTTGCGCAAATGGGAATCGAACATTTGCGCCAAATTCTGTTACGTTAAAATAACTCAACGTATGAAATCCTTTCTCCCGCATTCGCTTTGCGTCGATATTGTATTGATTTATCGAATATTCCCATCCGCCTTGAGTTTTCCACTTTACGTCGTCGTTACAAGGCGGAACGAACATCCCCATATACGGAAAATCAAAACTTGCTTGCCAATTAAATTTGAAATACATCTTGTGATATTTTTCGGCGTTTTTGCAAAGTTCAGTAATTCCGGGCGATTGCGCGTAAGCTCCAAGTCCGGCGATTTCGTCGGCAATTTTTACATTCGGATAGAAATATTCAGGATACCGCGAACTCATCCAACGCAATCCGCCGCGCCAATCAGATTCATGATGAATCAAATTGAAATTCAATCGAATCGAATTATCGTTACAAATTTTATGAAAACGTTGTCGAAAAACAAACAATCCTTGCGAACTGACATGAAGACTTACGTCAAGCGACTTATCATTTAAGTCTCCGGCGAGACTAATTCCCGTATCGTCTTTTTCGGCGAGAATACTTATCAGCGGAATGCAAAATAAATCTTTGCGAATCGGGCAATTATCCGCAATTTTTCCTCCGAGATAAGGTATTAAACCGTAATGCAATACAACGTCGTCGAGCGGCTGCGGCAACAGCGGATCACCCCACGATTCCGTTACGCCGACAATGTTTCCATTCTGACCTTCAGCACGAGACTTGACATCTATATCAAGACGAGATTTATTCATTCGCGGATCGCCCCAAGTTGTCCAAAAACGAGTTTGCGGATTGACGTCAAGATATTGAATTCCAATTTGAATCGGAGTCGTCCACGCGGCGGCTTGATCTCCGATAACTTCCGTTTCCCATCGAATCGTGCCGTCGGAATCGGGCGTAAATCGCTCGTGAACTGTTGCCGTTTGAGAGGTTTGATAATGCTTCCAACGCGACGTGATTTCAAGTCCGCCATTTGATAAAGCCTTAACTTTTTTATCGCCCTCTTGAATACAACCAACAAGACGAGAATTATTCTTAACAGAAAACGTTTGAGAGTCGTTAGAGTTAGCGTTAGCGTTGGAGTTGGAGTTAGCGTCTTTTGAGTTAGCGTTTTTATTTTTCTTGATGTCGAGACTCAATAGGTATCCGTGTTGATTGAAATTAGCGGTCATAGTTTTTGCGATAACTTTGTGAGCAATGTTGGCGTCGATTTTTTCTGGCGTCGAATTATTTTTTGTACGAATAAGAATTGTATTGACCCAATTCGCGTGATCGCAATTTATTGAATTGTCGGCGTCATCTACGATGAGCCAAAGTTCGTTTGCGTTTTTGACAGATACAGACGCTTTTTTTGCGGGCGAATTTATATTCATAATTCCGCTATTAAACGTTTCTTTCCCGTCAACGAAGACGCGAAAAACGACGCTGCTTTTTTTCAGCGGACTAATAATTTTATTATTATCGACTCCGACGACGAATTGAAACGAGTCGTATAATCCGTCGAGTTCGAATCTCAAATTGCTTTTCGCGTGTGTTCCGAAACCGGATTCGTAAATTTGATCTCCGATAGTAAGAGGAGTTCCTGTAACGGATTTATTAATTTGCAACGAGCCGTAATCTTGCGTTATGAAATAAGGATTCAATTTTGTAAGCGGAACGATCTCATCAGTTTCTCCGGTTGCCGTTTGACAAACAAAAATCAAACAAAGATTCAAAGCCGCAAAGTAAACGTTAAATAAAAAGTTTTGTATAGTTTTCATTTTTTAAAGTTTTTAGTAATGGTTAAGGTTAATGGAAATTTTCTAATCAGTTAATTTCTCAAGTTGAATTTAATTTTGAATTATTGTTACCAAAATTCAAAGGTTCAAGATTCTATCATAACAAACGCTAAACACAATCGGCAATTGTTTGAAATAAAGGAAAAGGATTTTTTGTAACCGTTCACGGTTTTTTAAAAAACCATATTATTTTTTTGTAACCGCACACGCTCACAAGAAAAAATCCTACGCCCTGAAAGGGCAATCAACAATAGCGTAGGGCAACGCCCTACGTTAGTATTTCTACGACAAACGAAGCCCTGAAAGGGCGACAGCAAATTTCAATTTTACAAAGCGGCTTGCGCCCTTTCAGGGCTTGTTTTTCTAGGAAATTTCTACGTAGGGCGTTGCCCTACGCTATTGCTAGACGCCCTTTCAGGGCTTAGGAAATTTTTCTCTTGTGCGTGAACGGTTA
>JAITAZ010000242.1 GCA_031283825.1 Planctomycetaceae bacterium
TGTATTTTTACGATTGCTCTTATTGGCGGAATTCGGTTTGGTTGGAGATTTTTCCGCGAGGAAGTTCAACCGAGATTCAGCAAGACGAAGCGTCTAAAAACAATATTGATCGGTACGGATTTACGTCTTGCCGAGCTAGCACACGACTTGAGAGATAGACCCGAATTGGGTTATCACATTATTGGATTTCTTTCGTTGTCCGATCAAGACGTAGGTCAGCAATACGGACATATTCCTGTTATCGGTTTGGTTGATCAAATTGAGAAAATTTTGTTGCGGTATTCGATTCAGGAAGTTTTAACTTGTCCCGGAATTGTGCATGGGGATCAGTTGCGTAATATTCTTACGGTTTGTCAGAAGCACAAGGCTCATCTTCGTATTGTTCCTCCGATAGAAACGCGGCTTGGTAATTCAACGATTCCGATGCGAGAGATTCGAATAGAAGATTTACTAAAACGCGAGCCGAATCATCTTGATAATTCTATAATAGAACGAATGCTTACGGATCAGACAATTCTTGTTACTGGCGCAGGCGGTAGTATTGGGTCGGAGATTTGCAGGCAGATAATAAAATTTTGTCCGAAGAAACTTATCACGCTTGGACGGGGCGAGAATAGGATATTCTTTTTAGAGAAGGAATTGAAACAGCTAGGTTTTAAGGGCGAGCTTGTTACGGCGATTGCCGACGTTACGCGAGAATCGAGAATGGAACAAATAATACGCGATCACAAGCCGCAAGTTATTTTTCATGCCGCTGCTCATAAGCACGTGCCTTTGATGGAGTCGAATATTTCGGAGGCGGTGTATAACAACATAAAGGGAACGAAAACGGTAGCTGATTTAGCTAGTAAATATCAGGTATCTACGTTTGTTCAGATTTCGACGGACAAGGCAGTAAATCCGACAAGCGTGATGGGCGCGACGAAACATCTGGCAGAGCGTTATGTTCATGCGCTTGCTTCTACGTCGAAAACGAAATTTATTGTAACGAGATTTGGCAACGTGCTTGGTTCGACCGGTAGCGTTGTTCAAATTTTCAGAAAGCAGATTGCGCAAGGCGGACCGATTACGATTACAGACCATAGAATGACAAGATATTTTATGACTATTCCTGAAGCGTCTCAACTTGTGTTGCAGGCGGCGGCGATGGGAACAGGCGGAGAAATTTTCGTAATGGACATGGGAGAACAGGTTAAGGTCATTGACCTCGCAAGAGATTTAATAAAATTAAGCGGCTTGCCAGAAAATGCTATTGAAATAAAAGAAACTGGAATTAGACCGGGTGAAAAATTATTTGAAGAGTTATATTTCAATTCGGAGAAAGCTATTCGCACTTCGCATGAAAAATTACGTTGCGCTTCTCATCGTAGATTTGATTGGAGCGTTGTTAAAGATCAAGTTGAAGAGTTGCTTAATTTGACAAACGAACCGGATCATGTAATCCAAATGAAATTATGCGAGTTTATTGAAGAATATAATCCTGAAGTAAGAAACATCCAAAAATCTCAATCCAGCGCAGATTCGGAAATCTCATTCGTATCAGAATCAAAGGAATTAAGAAAAGCCGGTTAAAAGGTAATATATCAGAGCGGAATATTTGTAAAGGTAAAAATTCAGTTGTAGTTTTTTTAAGGGACATTAGGGATGTCGTTGTTTAAAATCGAAAATTAAAAACTCCAAAGACGTTGCTTTTGAGTCTTTTCAATTAGATTTAAACTCAAACGTCCTTAGCGTCCTTTCTGTTCCTAATGTCTTTTAAAAAATTCTACCGAAGTATTATCTACAATTTTAATTTTAATTTTAAGTTTTAATTCAAGTTGATGGGGGATTGTTATGAAAAGGTATCTTGTTACTGGCGGAGCTGGATTTATTGGTTCTCATTTGGTTGAGGGTTTATTGAATCGTGGAGATTCTGTAACGGTGATAGACGATCTTTCGACTGGGAGTTGGGGAAATATTGCGTCGTTTGAGTCTAGTGAGAATTTTCGGGCGATAATTGCGTCGGCGGACGAGCGGTCTTTGATTGAGCGGGAGGTTCCGAAGCATGATTTTGTTTATCATTTGGCGAGTGCGGTAGGCGTAAAGTTGATTATAGATCGTCCGGTTGAGACGGTGCAACGTATTGTGAGAACTATGGATTCGTTGGTTGATGTTTGTACGCGGTATCGAGTGCCGTTATTGATTACATCGACGAGCGAGGTTTATGGCAAGTCTGACTGTGTGCCGTTTTCGGAAGACAATGACATTACGATTGGTGCTACGTCGAAGCGGCGGTGGGCGTATGCGTCGGCGAAGATGTTGGATGAGTTTTTGGCGTTGGCTCATTATTATCAAACGAGTTTACCGGTATTTATTGTACGATTATTCAACACGGTTGGACCGAAGCAGACGGGGCGGTATGGAATGGTTGTTCCGAGATTTATAAGTGCGGCAATAAAAAACGAGCCGTTAGAAATATACGGCGATGGCGAGCAGCAGCGGTGTTTTTGTTCGGTGTTTGACGTAATTGACGCTTTATTAAAATTTGATTCTACTCCGCAAGCGATTGGGCAAGTTATAAATCTAGGAAGCGATGAGGAAATAAGCATACGTCAACTTGCGGAGAGAATTATATCGATTATAAAGTCGAAGTCGGAGATAAAATTTATTTCGTATGAGGAAGCGTATGGACCCGGTTTTGACGACATGCGCCGTCGTGTGCCAGATTTGAGCAAAGCAAAAAGAATTTTAAACTGGCAACCAAAAACAAAATTAAACGAAATAATTATGCAGATATGCAATCATATAAAAGGACAAATGTAAAATGTTACGCAATTATTCGCGTGTTAAAAACTTCCTAATATTTAGTTCGCGGCGTTTTTTGATTTAAAACTATCATGTCCCTATTGTTTCACTAGTCCCATTAAAACAAAAGGTTTACATAGTTTTTGAAAGAGAATAAAAAACCAAATGATATTTTTTATATGTTAAAAAGGTTATTTTTTTTATTGTTATTTATTTTGTGTATTTGTGTTATTGCGATTGTGGTTTATTTTAATTTTCCGCGATTGCAGACGTTTGTTGGCGCTTGGTTTATTGATTATCCTGATTTAGTTGTGTCGGATGATATATTGCGGGATGGCGGCGAGTATTGGGAGATGGTGATGGATGGCGAAAATCAGATAGGTTTTCAGCGGACGATTTTTCGTAACGAATATTATGAGCAGCAGAGTCGGCTGATGTTATTGCGGCGGGGGATGCGGTTTGATGTTGCGATGACTACGGTGTCGGTTTCGGATGCGGAAGGATTTTTTGAATCGGGCAAGTTGCGGGTGAAGGCGGGCTGGCAGGAGTCGGTTGAGACAAATTTTCAAGCGAGCGGGGACAAGTTAGTGATTTCGGCGGGCAAGTCTGAGAGTGTGATTGAGCGTGTTAAGGTTGCTGGGGCTGATGCGGTGATTAGGTCTTTGATTAGCAAGCCGATGTTATCGGGTGAGAAGCGTGAGATAAGGTATTTTGATCCGAGTCAAATGCGGGTGATTGAGACGTGTTTGGAGGCAGGAGGAGTGAGAACGTCGAGTTATAATTCTGCTGAAGTAAAGTTGTTAGCGATTTCGGCGAGGAGTTTTATTGATGGCAAGATGATATTGCAGAGTCGATATAAGACGGATCGAGGCGGCAATATAATTTACTCGGAGACTTTATTTGGCGACAGAATTATAAGGACGTTTAGAACGTCGAAGAAGCGGGCGTCGGCGATTGTTTCGAGTAAGGAGTTGAGTGAGTTTTCTTATGATGGCGAGATATTTTTGGACGAGCCGATTATTTCATCGAGTGAGTTGCGTTCGATTTCGTTTCGTGTCAGGTTGCGGGATGGGGGATTGGAGGAGAAGCAGATTTCGGATTTATTTGTTGATTCTCCGTTTCAGCGGGTATTAGTTATTGATTCGCAGAATGTTGTTATTACGGTGTGGAGTTCTGTTGGTTCTGATTCGGCGTGGTATGGCAATGAGGAATATGTTGTGGGTGGAGTTAAGAATAATGCGGAGGTTTTGGGCGAGTATCTTATGTCTGGTAGTTTGATCAATCTTGATGATTCTCGTTTGGAGGTATTATTATCTAAGGCGAGATTGGAGGGGTTAAGTGTTTGGCGAAAGGTTCTTGAGTTGGAGAGGTTGGTTTATGGTAGTATTCGGTCGAGTTCATCTTCGGTGGGATTTGCGTCGTCGTCGGAGGTATTGCGGGCGGGGCGTGGGGATTGTACGGAGTTTGCGGTTTTGTTAGCGGCGTTATGTAGAAAAATTGGGATACCTTCGCGGGTTGTGGTAGGACTAGTTTATGTTGAGGACTTGGGAGACGATGAATCTAAAAGCAGCGATGGCAATGGTATTAGGGCGGGTGGCAAAATGGTATTTCATTTATGGAATGAGGCGTATGTAGATGGAATATGGCGACCGATTGATTCGATGTATGGACATGGCGGCGCTGATGCGGCGAGAATAAAAATTGCCGATGATTCATTAAAAAACGATTCAATTTCTGTTATATGCAGAACGATATTAACAACGATTGGTCAATTAGAAATAAAAATACAGAAATAAGAGAAGAGATTATTTTGTAATATTCTGGTGAAATAATTAGTTTTATTTTTTGAGTCTTTAATTTTTATTTGTTGAATATTTTTTTAATGTTGGTTAAAGGTTGCGAATCTACGGTAGGCTACCTGAATCGGTGATTGTCTAGTCTATGGAATAGTTACAAAACAAAACATAAAATTTATGACTGTCTAAAGTATAAAAACTCAAATAATCACAAATCTCTTGACCCGTTTAAAACTTGACCAAAATACGGGTAGTTGAAAAATCAGAATCATGGACTTATTATTATCATTGGAGAACTTTTAAAAACCTCATGTAAAATTTATTTTTATTAGGATCGCGGTCGTCTCGACCGCATATTTAGGCGTTTGTCATGCAGGCGGGACACCCGCGTTCCTAATAAAATTAGTTTTTAGAAGTTACCATTGGTTTGTATCTGTCTATTTAAAGTTTAAATTTAATAGACCTTCACTTGGATTTTTTAAGATTAGATCCGCCTGCTTGTTTGCTGGAATGCAGGATTTGAAACCTTTATATTGCTGAAATTCATAGCGAGATCTGGATTCAGTATAACATTAAATCGGAATTAAAATTTATGGGAATATTAGGAGACCTTCGAGTCATTTATAACATGGTTCTACACCCCGTTCGCGGAGATTCTCACGCTCAACGAATGGATAACTTCTACAAACAACAAGCTAAAGATTACGATGATTTTCGACGTCGATTGCTCAAAGGTCGCGAATCGCTTTGGCAAAATATGCTCTCAATAGAACCATTCCAAAACACTACCTGGCTAGATATGGGAGGAGGAACAGGATCAAATTTACATTTTTTTGGAGACGCTATTTCCGAAATCTCTAAAGCATACGTCGTTGACCTCGCTGGATCATTGTTAGAAATAGCCGATAGCAGAATCCACGATAGCGGATGGAAAAATGTTGAAACCGCCGAAGCAGACGCCACCTCATTTGTACCCGAAGAAGGAACTGTCGATAATATCACTTTTTCATATTCGCTAACTATGATACCAGATTGGTTCGCCGCAATCGATCACGCTTGGGAAATATTAAAACCAAACGGAAAAATCGGAGTCGTAGATTTCTATGTCTCAAGAAAATTCCCATCGCAAAATCACATAAAACATAACTGGATAAAACGCACTTTTTGGCCCGCATGGTTTGCATACGATAACGTTTTCCCTTCGCACGATCACGTCCCATATCTGCACAAAAAATTTAAACCAATCCTATTCGAAGAACATCAAACAAGACTACCTTGGTTTCCGCTATTCAAAATGCCATACTACATTTTTATAGGAAGAAAAAATTAAAATTACAGTAACATGAGATCATAATATTACAGCGTAATATTTATTTGTAATATATCAGTGGAATATTTTTAACACGTATGAATATTTGACAACCAACCTCATTTTCAACCTAATTTTCTTAACAAAACAACCTCAGTAGCCAATGACGCTCCACACACAAACCTCATTACCTCATTAAAAACTTAAACGAATAATGAGGTAATGAGGTTGGTTTTGGTGGGATTCATTGCTACTGAGGTT
>JAITAZ010000254.1 GCA_031283825.1 Planctomycetaceae bacterium
TGGTTCGTTTCATGCGGACAAAATTGTTGCGAATAAAGATTTAAAATTGGTAAGCGTGATGGATACGGTTCAATCTGTTAGCGAGAAGTTATCGGAGAAGCATGGGGTTGAATCGTTTACTGATTTGCGATTATTTCTTAAAACGGTTGATGCGGTTGTGATTGCCGCGCCTACGTCGTTGCATTATGAGCTTGGCGTTGAGACGTTGAAACAGAAGAAACATTTGTTGATAGAAAAACCGATTTGCAACAATTCTGATGACGCTGAAAAATTGGTAGAACTTGCCGATACGAATAAAGTCGTTTTGCAGGTCGGACACATTGAGGAGTTTAATCCGGCGTGGTATGCGGCGAAAAGTTATATTCTTGATTTTGCAGATAAAAAGCCGATTATAATTGACGCGATTCGTACAAGCGGATACACGTTTCGCAGTACGGACGTCGGCGCTGCACTGGATTTGATGATACACGACATTGATTTAGTTTTGTCGATAACGCCGTCAAAAACAACTTTTACAAGCGCGGCAGGATTCAATATTATTGGAGGAAAACATGAAGACATTACAGACGCCAGAGTTGAGTTTGAAAATGGAACGGTTGCGCATTTTTTCGCGTCGCGGGTTTCTATTGACGCCGTGAGAACGATGCAAATTATGGCGGCGCATGGAAAATTAAATATCGATTTTGCTCAAAAAAAGATTGAGTTACAAAAAATTGCCGAAAAAGTAAGTGCCGGCGAATTCGCGTCTGAACGGATTAAGCCTGATGAATTAGCTAATATTCAGCCTATTTTTATGAAAGAATTTTTTGAAAAACATAAGATTGATAATCTATCAGGCGACGCTTTAGAAGATGAAATCAAAGATTTCGCAAATGCCGTTAAAACAGGCAAACCTCCAAAAGTTACCGGAGAAAGAGGTCTAAAAGCGGTTAAACTTGCAGAAAAAATCCTAAAGTCAATGAGATGCAACTAACAATCGAAAAGTTAAATTTACTGACATTTTCGTATTTTGAGATCAAAATAAAAAATTGTAATCATTCGAGCAAAAAATATTCCCGTGATTTTTTGTGTATTCCGTGTATTCCGTGTTTAAAAAGTAATTCTTTTGTATGTCAGAAATTCAATTGTGCGAGAATTTATTATTTAAGATTCCGGTGCGTTGTGCGGGTTCAGTTGTTGGCGGCGTGTATTCGCGTCAGATGGATATTGAAGTCATAGAGACGTTGTTATCGGCGCCGGAGATACATGTTGCGACGTTACCGGTTCCGCGACGGATGTCGATAGGTTCGCGTAGTTGGTTTTTCGACGCGCCGTCGGACGAGATTAAACAACTGGACAAGTCAGAGCAATTTGATATTTCTAAATATGACATCGATATTGATAATAATTTTATCGAAATTGATTCAGATATAATTTCGTCGGCGGATTCCGTTCTTTCCGGCGATGCGGACAATACGAGCGACTCTATCGACTCTACCAACAACTCTATTGACTCTATTAACGCTAACGATGCCGCCGACGTTTGCGATATTAGCGAGTTAAGAGTTGCGGGCGATTCGGGTGAAGCGATTTTATCTGGGCGTGAATTATCAGAGCCGATATTTTTTGCCGATCCAGAGAAAGTAACGCGGATTCGAGTTCCTCGTGATGCGATAAAGATTGAGGACAGGTTGAATTATATTTTGCAGCCTCCGATTGAGTCGATATTGCATCTTCCGACGGTTGAGATGCCTTTTGAGCCTTTTCCGTATCAGCGTCAGGGGATTGCGTTTTTGTACAGTGCGGAGTTTGCGATTCTTGCGGACGAGATGGGACTTGGCAAGACGATGCAAGCGATAACGACGTTACGATTATTGTTGCGGACGGGTGAAGTTCGGACGGTTTTATTGATTTGTCCGAAGCCTCTTCTGACGAATTGGAAGCGGGAGTTTACGTTGTGGGCGCCGGAGCTAAGCGTGCAGATAATTGATGGGACTCCGGCGCGTCGGAAGTGGTTGTGGCAGCTTCCCGGCATACCGGTTAGGATTGCGAATTATGAGTTATTGCATCGGGACAGGGAGTATTTTGATTTACCGAGAGATTCGGGCGGGTTGCAATTTGATTTGGTTATACTTGACGAATCGCAGAGGATAAAGAATCGAGGAAATGTTACGGCGCAAGCGGCGAGGGCGATTCCGAGAAAGCGAAATTGGGCGTTGACGGGAACTCCGATTGAAAATTCGCAAGAGGATTTAGTGGGGATATTTGAGTTTCTTGCGCCTGGTTATCTTGTGTCGGGATTGAAGCCGACGGAGGTTTGTAATATTGTGGGCGAGCATATATTGAGGCGGACGAAGGAAAAGGTTTTGACGGATTTACCGCCGAAGTTAGTGCATGATGCGATGTTGGAGTTGACGGCGGGTCAATCGGAAACTTATAGAATGGCGGAGAATGACGGTGTTTTACGTTTGACGGAGTCTGGCGATTGTGTTACGATTCCGCAGGTTTTCGAGTTAGTGATGAGGTTGAAGCAGATTTGCAATTATGATCCGGCGACGGGTGAGAGTGCGAAACTTGAGAGATTGGAGGTTGACATTGAGGAGGTAGCTCAAAGTGGGCGAAAGGCGATTATTTTTAGTCAGTGGGTGGAGACGTTATTGTGGTTGAAGAAACATTTGGAGCGTTTTGGGGTGGTTGAATATCATGGCAGTATTCCGTCGAGGTTTAGGGACGAGAAAATAAGAGAGTTTAAGGAAGACAAGAGCAAACATGTAATTTTGATGAGTTATGCGACGGGCAGTGTGGGTTTGAATTTGCAATTTGCGGAGTATGTTTTTTTATTTGATCGATGGTGGAATCCTGCGGTGGAGGATCAAGCGATCAACAGAGCGCATAGAATTGGCGCAGCTGGACCGGTAACTGTTACGAGATTTATATCAGTTGACACGGTGGAGGAAAGAATTGACAGAGTCTTGAGAGAAAAGCGGGAGTTATCAGAGTTAATATTATCTGGTGCGCGGGGATTTAACATGTCAAAGGGGTTGAGTCAGGATGACATTTTTGGTCTTTTCAATCTAAAAGTCCCGCAAAAGAAAAAAACCGCCGCGTGAGGAAATTCGGAATTCGGAATTTTTAAACACGGATAGATAAATGACGCATTAAAAATGTTACCAATAATTAAAAAATCAATTTAATAATTGTGTTCGTTGTAAATTCACTTTTGTCTTATCGGCGTTTAAAAATTTCCTTATTATCTGTGTTTAAAATTACAATAATTCCGAATGCTGAATTTAAAAACCGTGAGCGGTTGCGAAATTTGTAGTAAATATTCAGTAAGTATGAAAAGTAAAGTGCGAGTAGTTTAATAGACTATTATATAATCAATTGAAGTATTTCTTGTTTTGTTTTGATATTTTTTAGATAGAATTTTTTTAGACTTGAAATTGATTTTGACTTTTTTTCGCAAAATCAATAAAACGAATTAATCGTGCGGCGGGCGTACGGCACCGGTTAGTCCTGAGTAATCGACTCGGTCTTCGGGATGCCAGAGCGGTAAACCTCTTCTTATTCTTTCTGCTAGAACTTCCAATTTTGCCGGAGAACCTG
>JAITAZ010000321.1 GCA_031283825.1 Planctomycetaceae bacterium
TTTTATCGTCTTTGATAATTATCATTAATGGTCTAGCGTTTATTTGGAAAAATTAACTAACTGAACACTTGGTTTAGAATTTAATTTTTTAATACATTTCTCCTCCGGGCATTTGCGGTGCGGCTTTTTCTTCTTTTGGGATTTCAGCAACTAGTGCATCGCTTGTCAACATCAACGATGCGACGCTTGCCGCATTTGTCAACGCTGTCCGCGTAACTTTTGTCGGATCGATAATTCCTGCTTTGACAACGTCTTCAAAAACATCGGTCAACGCGTTGTATCCGAAATTGCCTTTACTTTCTGCAACTTTCTCGCATACGATCCCGCCATCTTTGCCGGCGTTCTGAGCAATTTGAGTCAATGGTGCTCTACAAGCTCGAAGTATAATGTTATAGCCTACAAGCTCGTCCGTTGAAATCTCGCCGGCTTTAACTGCACTCGACGCCCTCAACAACGCAACGCCGCCGCCGGGTAAAATCCCTTCCTCAACCGCAGCTCGCGTAGCATGTAAAGCATCTTCAACTCGTGCTTTTCGTTCTTTCATTTCGCTTTCTGTTGCCGCGCCAACTAAAATTTTCGCAACGCCGCCGGATAATTTCGCCAAACGCTCTTCCAATTTTTCGCGATCATAATCGCTCGTAACTGTCGAAATTTCACGACGAATCTGTTCGATTCTAGCTTTGATATTTTCATTCTTACCGCCGCCTTCGATTATTGTCGTGTTGTCTTTGTCGATAACGATCCGTTTCGCCGTGCCAAGATCAGCAAGCGTAAACGACTCTAACTTTCGACCTAAACTCTCAAAATGAACTTCGCCGCCGGTCAAAATTCCAATGTCTTCGAGCAACGCTTTTCGTCTGTCTCCGTAACCCGGAGCTTTAATCGCCGCAACTTTCATCGTACCTCGAAGTCTATTCACCACGAGTGTTGCAAGAGCTTCTCCATCAACGTCTTCCGCAACAATCAACAATGGACGCCCCGTGTTGACTACCGCCTCAAGCAATGGAATAATCTCCTTGATATTTGATAATTTTTTCTCGCTTAACAAGACGTAAGCATTCTCAAGAATTGCTTCCATTTTGTTCACGTCTGTAACAAAATATGGCGAAAGATACCCGCGATCAAACTGCATCCCTTCGACCCATTCGACTTCCGTCTTGAGACTTTTGCCTTCATCTACTGTAATTACTCCGTCTTTGCCGACTTTATCCATTGCTTCCGCGAGCAAATTACCGATTTCTTGATCATTATTTGCGGCAATCGAACCGACTTGAGCGATTTCTGTTTTGTTATTTTTCACGTTAACCGACATGCTTTTCAACTTGGCGATAATATCTTCAACCGCCTTATCCATGCCGTTTTTCAACTGTAAAGGATTAACTCCGGCGACAACCGCTTTCATTCCTTCGTTGAAAATTGCTTCTGCCATGATAGTTGCGGTCGTTGTTCCGTCTCCGGCAACATCGCTTGTTTTTGACGCAACTTCGCGAACCATTTTCGCGCCCATGTTTTCATAGGTATCTTCCAGATCGACTTCTTTTGCGACCGTTACGCCGTCTTTGGTAACAAGCGGCGAGCCGAAACTCTTCTGAATAATAACGTTGCGACCGCGTGGTCCAAGCGTTACTTTTACGGCTTTCGCAAGTTTTGTTACTCCGCGTCGAAGTGCTTCGCGGGCTTCTTGATCAAATGCAATCATTTTTGCCATGATTCAATGTCTCCGTTTATTGTTAGTTTAAATCGTTAATATTTTTTGTTACGCTAATTGGACAAAAAGTCCGTCGGTTTTGCGGATTTATCGTTACGAAAATATTTACGATAATATTTATTGTTACGATAATTCCTGCGGCGGAATGAATTTTGTCAAATCAATTAGTACTTGACTATACGACTCGCACTTTTGATTTCGACTATTAAGAGCTAGTTTGTGCAAAGCCCGTTTATAAATCGGGCGGGCGGCTCTAGTCGAAAATATTAGTACGAACAAGGTTAAATTGACAACGACTACTGATTCAAGTTGTCGATTAGCTACTGAAAGACGCGGCGGCGTAATTATTGTTACGATAATTATATTATTGTTACGATAATTATGCGAGGCGTGTCATGTGTAGTTTATTCGATTATTGCTAGTATATCGCTTTCTCTCATTAGCAGTAATTCGTCTCCGTCTATTTTGGATTCTTCTCCGGCATACGAAACGAAAACTACTTTGTCCCCCTCCTTGACTTGAAACGTAGAACGATTACCGTTATTAAGAATTTTGCCGTCGCCTACGCTTACAACGGTACCTCGTGCGGGTTTATCCTTTGCGGTATCGGGGAGGTACAGACCGCCTTTTGTTTTTTCGTCAGCTACTTCTCTTCTGATTACGACTCTATCGCCGAGCGGTTGAAGTCTGTAACCTTTGCAAGAGCAGTCGTTTTCGCTGCATGAATCTTTCTTTTTCGACATGTTTACCTCAAAATTGTGTTTGACATTAAACTATACCGAACACACGATTTGAAAAAAATCCGAACTGCCGATTAAATTTAAAGTTATTCCGCCGGCATACCTACGCCGGTTGCCGATATTTAAGTGTGAACGGTTCAAAATCTCCGTCATTGGAGATATTGACGATTAAATTCCTTTACTTCGCTTTCGCAATATCCATGCCAGTTATTTTCTGCCAATTTGACAGCTTTAACTGTAGCAGGAAATTTGTTGAGATTGAAAAAACAAAATAAACGAAAGTTGTAATATTGTTTGTGGTATTTTTTAGGAGATTGGGGGACAATGGAGACGAAGGGAATGTCGTTATTTGAAATTGTAGATTAGAAACTCAAAAGGCGTTTGCTTTTGAGTCGTTTTTTTTCAAAAATTATAGACGAAAACGTCTTATAAGTCCATTTAAAAAAATTTTTTATCATTGGAGAATAAAATAATATGAATAAATTTACGAATACTGGATTTACTTTGATTGAGGTAATGGTTGTTCTTACGATTTTTTCGTTTGTTTTTTCGGCTGGCGTTATTCTTTTTGGCGGTTTGGTTGAGGGTCAGAGGTTACGATCGGCGGCGGTATTGATTCGGGGAGAGATTTCTGAGGCGAGATTGTTGTCGATGGAGAAGGGTCAAATTTTTTGTATTCGTTGTCAGATTGGCGGTGAAGAGGTTCTTATAGACAGAATTTTGGACGTTCATTTTACGGCGGGGTTATCGTCGAGGAGTACGTCGAGAAAGTTTGACCAGAACGATGAATACGACCCGTTTGAGGAGGGCGGATTTGTCGGCGATTATACGGATTATATTATTAAAGACCCTTCAAATGTTTCAAATGAAAATGGAGCGAGGGTAGTTAAGTTACCGACCGGCGTTAAGTTTGTAGATTTAGTTACGATTCCGGATGAGAGGGCGACATTTTATCTTGGGATGACTGGAGATGATAGTAATTCGAATTCAGATGGCGAGATGCTTCTAGACGAAAACATTGAGACGCGCAATATTCGATTAGGCGAAACGAGTTCGGGAGAAAAGTTGTGGTCAACTCCGATATTTTTCTATCCTGACGGAACGAGTTCGACGGCGGCGTTATTATTAAAGAACAGCAAGGATCAATGTATAGAGATCAGATTAAGAGGAATTACCGGACTAACAAAAATCACCGAATCTTTCAGCACAACAGACTACGCCGGAGAATTAGATGCCACTAGATAGTTACAGTTTTAGGGAATTTCTAATAATTCAAATTTGTAACAAGAAGTATAAAACAAAATTGTACGCTAATTTGAATACTAAAGGGAACATCTAAAAACCTCATGTAAAATTTATTTTTATTAGGAACGCGGTCGTCTCGACCGCATATTTAGGCGTTTGTCATGCAGGCGGGACGCCCGCGTTCCTTCTAAAATTAGTTTTTAG
>JAITAZ010000322.1 GCA_031283825.1 Planctomycetaceae bacterium
AAAACTAATTTTATTAGGAACGCGGGCGTCCCGCCTGCATGACAAACGCCTAAATATGCGGTCGAGACGACCGCGTTCCTAATAAAAATAAATTTTACATGAGGTTTTTAGAAGTTCCCTAAAGTATTTTTGTAATATTTCAGCGGAATATTTATAACGACTCATTTCTGCATATTCTGCGATCTTCTGCGTATTCTGCATTTAAATTTGATAAAAATTTTAACGCAGAAAACGCAGAAAAATCGCAGAAAATTAGGAAAACATAATTCAAGGAATTATCGTTACAAAAAATGCAAATGATTTATTACAAAATTTTAAAACGTCAAATATCAGGCAATATTGTATTGTGATCGTGAAAGGTTACTTATTTTTTAATTATTTTCATCTTGTTTTTCTTTAATTTTTTTTGATTTTGCGGCTTCTGATTTTTTTCTTAATCTTGCGTTTTCTGCTGCGTTTTTGTTTCGTAGAGCTTTCTCTACTAGCTGAACGAATCTATCGACGACGTCCGGCGGGAGAGCGTGTTCGAGTTCGCAAGCGAGTTTAGACGCTTCGTCGCGTTCGATTTCTAGCAAGTTGTGTAGAAGTCGAAAAAAGATATCGTGTCGTCTGACGATACCTTTTGCTTCGAGTTCGCCTTTTGGCGTTATTCTAACTTCTTGATAAGGTTCGTATTCGATGTATCCCTGAACCTGAAGTTGATGCAGAGCTGTTGTTACTGTTGATTTATGTACGCCAAGTCGTCTGGAAATTTGACCAGACCGAGCGTAACCGTATTTTTGAGCGATATGATAAATCGCTTCAAGATAATCTTCCATTGCCGCCGTTAGCGGGTTACCGTGCCGAATGTTTTTTGGCATAAAAAAATCTCCACAAATTTTTCAACTACCTGCGCTTTAATTGTCAAATTCTAGCACAAGCCGTATAAGTTTAAATCTTACAAAAATCTCTAATTATTCGTTTTTTTACCGCAAAAGAACCAGAAGTTCAAAGAGAATAATTTTCGTTTATCGACGCCAGCTTACTTTCGGAGAAGTAACGGCTCTAACCGAAAATTCAAGCGTAAACAGTTTAAAATTTCTCTCTGCGATTACTATGTTCTTTTTAGTTTAAATGAATTTTTGAAGATTCCCAATCATTAAAAAAGCGTAACCGTTCACTCACAAGAAAAAAAATCCTACGCCCTGAAATGTCATCGGAAAAATTTATCAAGAATATTCGTTACAAATATTCACTAATATTAACAATAACAATATTGATCGATAATATTCCGTTGCCTCTTTGGGGCGCGTAGGAATTTTTCTCTTGAGCGTGAACGGTTACAAAAAAGTTTTGCTAAACTCCAAAAGAGTGGACATTGTACAAGGTAAAAAAAAGATTTCAACAATACGAAAATAATTTTTGATATTTTCGTAAATACTCCGCTGGATAGTTGCAAAAATATAAAAGCTAAACGTCAATTTATTTGATTTTCAAATTACGGTTTTTTAGTTCTGTTTTTATTTGTTGCCAATTTTTGAATTGTATTGAATCAAATCCGAAATTTGCGGCGGCTTCTATATTTTGAAATAAATCGTCAATAAACAAGACCTCGTTTGGTTGAAGAGGTTTTTCTTTTTCGTTAAATGAATTTTTTGCTTTATTCATTGCCGTTTCAAAAATTTTTTGGTTTGGTTTCATTTCGCCTACTTCAAAGCTAAGAATATGATTGTTTGGTATCAATTTTATCAAATAATCGTAACGAAAAATAATTTGATTCCAATGTCCAGAACTCGTATTCGACAAAATCCCGCGAGGAAATTCTATTGACGAAAAATACTCAAGAATGGGACGCGATTCTGTTATTTCTGAAAAAATATTATTGAATATATCGTTAAATTCTGCGTACTTTGCATTCAAATTAAATTTATTGCAGACCATTTTAAAAAATTCTAATTCTGTTGTTTTTCCTGTTTCGAGTTTTTTATTCCAACCGTCGTTGTAGATTAGTTGTTTTAATTCTGCGAGCGGGCATCCTAAAAATTTCGCGCCGCGATTTAGCATTAGTTCAATATCGAATTGAAACAGTACGTTCCCTAAATCAAAAAAAATGAATCGTATAGACATTTTATTATTTGTGGTAGTTGCGTTGATTATATTAGTTGTAATAATAGCTGATAATGTTGAATCGTGGTAATCGTGATGAATTGACAGACTATTTTCCGAAGGCAATTAGGCGGCTCTAATTGAAAAATCAGGAGAGAGCAGCTTAAAATTTCCTGATTTGTTTGTCGATAAAATACGAGTATTTGTGATGGCGGTTAATTAAAAAACGAGTTTAATTTTACTAAAAAAATAAAGATGACATATTCAATTCGATTTGATAGCGACGCGTTGAGTTTTCCGGCGTCGCATTTTATAACATTTGGGAATCCTGAAAAGGTTGAGGCGTTGCATGGACATAATTTTCGCGTGCGTGCGGAGATTGTCGGACCGCTTGGCAAGCTCGGTTATGTTATTGATTTTTTACCGGCTTATGATGCGATTAAAAAAATCTGTGATACGTTATCTCATAAGATTCTTTTACCCGGCGTTCATCCGTATATAAAGATTCGTCAAGTTGAGGAAATGGTCAATGTAACTCTTCCTCCGCTTCATTGGTCTTTTCCTGCCAACGATACTTTAGTTTTGCCGTTAACAAACAGTACAACCGAATTATTAGCCGAGTACATTGCAAAAACTTTTCACAAAATGCTAGAAGAATACGGAGCATTCGAATCCAAAACATCAGATTACAAACTAAGAATCGAATTAGAAGAAGCCCCAGGAATGTGGGGCGTTTACGAATAAAGAAAGAGAAAGTCAGAATACAGAATTATGTTTTGTAACATATAGTATAATTTTTTTCATTGAGTCGTTAATCCTAGATTTTAAGTCTGTTCATCCCCTTCGTCCCATTAAAGAAACTATTGGCTTTTATTCTCTTTCAAGAGCTATTTGTTATCCGCGTATTTATCGTATTTCGCATTTTAAAATAATTTATGAACGGTTATAAGAATAATAATGACGCCAATTTATCATATTACTCATATTGATAATCTCAATGATATCCTTATTGATAATGGATTATTCAGCGATGATGCAATTAGACGTAAAAACTCACGAATTGTTAATATTGGTTACGAACATATTAAACAACGTAGACTCAATACAAAAATACCTTGCTTAAAAAATATTACATTGGGACAGTGCGTGCCTTTTTATTTTACTAATCGTTCTCCTATGCTTTATGCAATTCATAAGAATCTTGTTAGCGATTACGCTGGGGGACAAAAAAATATTATTTATCTTGTTGCGTTGGTAGAAAATATTATTGAAAAAAATTATTTATGGCGTTTTACAGACGGTCATGCTGTTGAATCTGTTACAGAATATTTTGACAAGTGGGAATATCGTAATAAAATTGATTGGAAAATAATAAACTCGAAAACTTGGTCTAATACAGAACAAGATGCCGACCGAAAACGAAGAAAACAGGCGGAGTTCCTGATTTATGATTTTTTGAAATGGGATTATATTGATAAAATTGTATCGATTGATCAAAAAACAAAATCTCAGATTGAAGCGATATTGAGTAATTTTCCGATTATAAAACGGCGTCCTATTGTTATTGAACCCAATTGGTACTATTAACTAAACTGCTCGCGTTTTAATTTTTGGTTTAACGCCGTTTGATTGACTATAGAAAATAGACGGCAACTCTAATTGAAAATTTAATCGCGCGTAGTTTAAAATAATACTGCCTATTTAAATGTTAAATTTGTTAACCAATCATTTCGTACAGAAGAAAAAAATCCTTGCCCCGACGAGACAGCGTTTATTAACCCGCCGCATTGCAGCGGGCTAACAAATACTGCTCTTTCAGGGCGTAGGACTTTTTCATAAGAACAATTACAAAAATTTAAATAGACAGTTACTTGAAAATCGTTTTAAACTGCTCACACTTGAATTTTTTGATTAGAGCCGCCTGTTTACCTTCGGAAAATAGGCTTTTTAATGAATAGTTCTTATACCGCCAAAATTCATATTACGAGCTATATGTAAATATAAAAAACAATGATCGAATATAAAAAAGGTAATCTTTTAGAGATTGAAGCCGACGCGCTTGTAAATACGGTTAATACTGTTGGCGCAATGGGGAAAGGTATTGCGCTTCAGTTTAAGAAAGCATTCCCAGAAATGGCAAAAGCGTATGAAAGCGCATGTAATCAAAAATCTGTTTGCATTGGCAAGATGCATGTTTGGAAAAATTCGCTGATTTGTCCGCGATTTATTATTAATTTTCCAACAAAAGAACATTGGAGAGGAGATTCAAAAATAGAATTTATTAGCGAAGGATTAAAAGATTTAATTCGTGTCGTGCGTGAAAATAATATTCGTTCAATTGCGATTCCTCCACTTGGATGCGGACTTGGCGGATTATTGTGGGAAGACGTTCAGCGTGAAATTCATAAATATTTTGAATCGATTCCAGATATTAAAGTTTTTCTTTTCCCGCCCCAGTCAGCACCGGAACCGATGAAGATTATCAATAATACGTCTCCGGTTGTTTTAACTCCGACGCTTGCAAATATTATTTTAATAATCTCCGAATATTTTACGCTGGACTATGAATTACGTCTTATTGAAGTCCATAAACTTTTGTATTTTTATCAAATTGCCGGCGAGCCGCTCAAGTTACGTTTCAAAAAAGAAAAATACGGACCTTTTGCTGATAATCTCCGACATGTAATGAATCGAATTGAAGGACATTATCTCAGCGGAATCGGCGACGGGACAACTAAACCATTTACACAAATTAAATTACTTCCCAATGTAATAGAAACTGTCAAAGACTATCTTAAACAAACCGGCGGACAAGATATTGAGTCAAGAGAACGAGCGAATCGGGTTTTACGTCTGATTCACGGATTTGAATCTCCTTACGGGATGGAACTTTTAGCAAGCGTTCATTGGGTTGCAACTGACAATACAAATTGCGTTCCTGCTAAAACTTTAGATGAGGTTATTCAGCAAATACAAGCATGGAATAAGCAAAAGAAACAAAAAATGTCGCCCAATCACATTGAAACCGCAAGAAACAGATTAATCGAAGAAAAATGGTTGGAAGATTCTTAAATTGCTTTATAAACTACTCGCACTTGAATTTTTGATTAGAACCGTCTGCTTAAATTCGGAAAGCAGATTTTACTCTGTTGATATATTACGAAATTTCCTCAAGCGAATTATTAACTATGATTTGTAATTAGATTTTTCACAAATTGTCGGACTTTTTTGTTTAATGAGGTTGGAGAGATTTCTGTTATTTTTTGCGCGATTTCTTCAGCTAGTAGAAAATTGCCTTTTATTAGACTTACTCGAAGACGTTTTTTTAGTTTTTTATATTTTATTGCAAGTTCCCACAATTGCGCGACTCCGCTTCCGCATAATTTACAAGTTGCTCGCCATTCCTGAACCTTGCCGCAAGTCGGACACTTGAACTCGTTATTATCTATCTCAACCGCCATAATTTTATCTTTACGTTTGTAATCGCTCAGTAGATAGTCAATCATTGATCTTGCACAATCACAGATCTGGTTGCCTACAAGATCAATGATTGTCTCAGATCAAAAATTGCCTACCGACTGAATAGTTGCTTTTTCAATAATCAATATTTTCCGAATGATTTGTCATCAAGAATTATTTGCACGTCGCTATTTCCTCCTCCGCCCCATGCGTCGCCTTCTATTGCCTCCGATGGGTCAGATGTAACCGGCTTTTTGTTTGAAATCAATGCAGACGGCTTTGATACCAGAGACGGAACTACATGTTTGCCAACTTCAGATTTCTTAACGTCCAAATTTTTTGATTCAGCTTTGTGCATAATTTTCGGCATAGAAATATTGACTTTTTCATCGACAACACTTTTGCCCTTGACGCTGTCAATATTATTATTACTATTACCCGAAGTTGCCGTTGATTTGTTTTTTCTAATTTTAAATTGACCAATTAACTTTTGCAACTCGCTTGCTTGTCCGCTCATTTCATTTGAGACGCTTGCGGTTTCTTCAGCGTTTGCGGTGTTTTGTTGCGTAACAGAATCAATTTGATGCAACCCCTGCGAAACTTGCGAAACTCCTTGCGCTTGTTCCGTACTAGCTTTAGCAATATCGCCCAACAACTCCGCAACCTGCTGCGATTGATGAACTATACCATCCAACATCTCCGCCGTTTGAGTTGCAATTTCAGCGCCTTCGTTAATCTGCTTACTGTTGTTCTCAATCATTTGCGTAGTTTCCGCCGCCGCCTTCGCGCTTCTGGACGCTAAATTTCTAACTTCTTCCGCAACAACAGCAAATCCTTTGCCGTGAACGCCCGCCCGCGCCGCCTCGACCGCCGCGTTAAGTGCAAGCAAATTCGTCTGGAACGAAATATCGTCAATCACTTTCACGACCTTCTGAACGTCTTGCGAATTTTTTGTTATCGCTTGCATTGAGCTGATCATTTTCTTCATCATATCTTGTCCAACTCCGGCAGAATCATTAGCTTCTTTCGCTAATCTACTAGCTTCATTCGCATTTTGAGCATTGCGATTCGTCTGACCTCCGATCTCGCTCATCGACGCCGTAATTTCCTGAATGCTCGCGGCAGATTCGGTCGCGCCTTGCGATAAACTTTCGCTCGCTGACGCAACTTGCGACGCGCCAGTAGCAACTTGTTCTACTGCCATCGCCGTATTCAGAAGTGCCGAGTTGACTTGGTCAAGCATAGAATTAAGATTGATATTCATCGCGTCAAGATCGCTGCGAACTTTAACGTTGTTCAACCAATTGCCGCCCGCAAGCTCTTTCGCCAGACGCTCGACGCTGCCAAACTCTGCTGCTATCGATAAAAGAGCGTTAGATAAATCGCCGACTTCGTCTTTGCGTTTCAAATAATCTTGTTTAATTTCAACAGACAGATCGCCGGATTGAGCTATGTGTTTCATTGTGTTGACTGCCGCGCCTAATCCTGTCGAAATATTTTTTGTCAAAACGAATCCAGCGATGATTCCAAGAAATATTGACACAATACCGACTAGCGTTATTACTTTATTTACGAGAGTAATCAAATCGGTCGTAGCGTCCGACGTTACTTTGACTTTATCTTCAACATTTTTAATAATTTCGTTTACGCTTTTGCTTATATTGATTGCTAATTTGTCTTGAATTTTTTGGTTTTGATTTAATTTATCGAATCCGTCCAAAACTGACGTATTTATATTTAACCATTCTTGCAACGCTGTTATTGATGTGTCGATGAACTGTATTTCTGACGGATTTTTAACTTTTTCTTTTAGTTTCGCCATCATGTCTAAAAGGTATTTGAATATTTGATTTATATCTTCGTTCTTTTTGTCTCGTTCGTTTTGTTTGTTAAGCAATTCGTATTCGCGAGTATAGATACGTATTTTTTGCGTTTGTCCGAGAATAGTTGCAACTTGAAAATTTATTTCAGAGAGAGTTTCTTCAATATATTTTTCAGACGCGCCGTTAACATCTATTTGACGCGAATTTTTTTCTGCATTTTTTTTGGTTTGAGCGATGAGTTCGTTCAATGAATTTTCTAATTTTACGTAATTAGCGTTACGTTTTTTTAGTAGTTCTTTATTGTTATTTAATATGTCTGCGTATTCTTTATCGATTTGATTGAAAGCCTCTGCGTCTTTAGCGATTTGATCGGTGTTGTTTTTATTGTTTGCGTCGATCATTATTTTTTGTGCGTCGGCGCATGCCGTTTGAACTTCTTTTGTATAAAGCGCGACTTGGTCGTGGAATGACGAGTCTTTCGTAATCGTGTGATTATTCGAAGCGAGTTGAGCGCCAAAATTATTGGTTAATATTTTATTGGCGAGCGTAAATATGTTGCTTTGAGTTACCATTTCTCTTGTTTGATTATTAACTTGCATCAGAGATAATAAACCTCCGCCGCCGACAACAACAAGCAAAATTATGAGCAATCCGAAACCAATAAGTAGTTTTATTCCGATACGCATGTTCGATAACATTTTTTATATTCTCCTTTTTGTATTTGAAGTTTTTGTACTGGGAATCTCTAATTATTCGATTTTTTATTCGTTGCAGAGAACGAGTTTTGAAACTGTTCGCGTTTTGATTTTTTTGCAACTATTCAGTAACGGCTTTTAACTTTTTTATTATCTCTGGATATAAACTGAATTTTTGAGATTCTATTGTAATTAAAAATACGTACAGTTGCATTTGCCGATCAATTGCAACTGAAACATAGACGGATTATAGCATGTTAATTTCAAATTAACAGTCTGGAAGAAATTTATTTGTTTATTTTGAGGTGAAAATTACATGTTATTCCTATTGTAACGATTATAATAGCATATAAAGCTCTTTTTCTTTAAAAGAAAATAATCGAGACCCCTTTAAATAAAGCACAAAAAAAAGAGGACTCTTGGGATATATTACTTTGAACGGGAACAAATGATTGGTTTTTTAGGGAGTTTCTAAAAATTCAATTTTTAGTAACTCATGTTACGCAGTAGTTGTCCGTCAGTAGGCGATAATTGATCAGGTAGGCGACCTTTCGGCGAAAGGTCGCCTACCTGATCAAGGGAACTTCTAAAAACCTCATGTAAAATTTATTTTTATTAGGATCGCGGTCGTCTCGACCGCATATTTAGGCGTTTGTCATGCAGGCGGGACGCCCGCGTTCCTTCTAAAATTAGTTTTTAGAAGTTACCTTTAATAAATTTAAATTATGTTTTGATTCAAATTAAAATTTTCTCTGTGTTCTCTGTGTCCTCTGTGGTTTAAAATTAATTTTTAGAGATTCCCGATTTAGTCGCTGTTTTTTTAAGGGGACGTTGGGGACGAAGGGGACACTGGGGACATTGGGGACACACTACCCTAAAAACCATGATTAACAACTCAACAGAAGACAACAACCTTTTAAAAAGAGAGATTTTTTTAATTTTATCACATTGAGCCATCAATCCCAGAGTTTAAACAAGAGCGTCCCCTACGTCCCCAATGTCCCCTTTGTCTCCAACGTCCCCTAAAAAAGAACCATTTGTTCCCGTTCAAAATCAGTGTCCCGTAGGTACACAATGTCGCAAATTTATTGAGTCAAATTTTATCTTCGTTTTTTTGATTAAATATAAATATTTAATTTGTAATTATTCATTTGTTTTTCCTTATATTCTGCGTTTTCTGCGTTTAAATTATTTATTAAATTTAAACGCAGAAAAATTGCAGAAAATTAGGAAAGCAAAATTCAGAAAAAATATTGTTGCAAATATTCATTTGTTGTAATCGTTCACGGGTTTTAAATTCATAATTCCGAATTTTTAGAGATACTCTAGTATCGTTTGTTTTTTATTTTTGAATCGAATCGAGCGTTAGGGTTTTGAATTTTTTTGATTCTTTTAATTTTGCTTTTGCGGTTTCGCTAATTGCCGCATTGTCTTTTAAAATCAACTCCTCTAATTTCGGTAACTTTAATATTAAATCAACAGACTTGTCCGTAATTCCCGTTGAACGAATCGATAACGATTTTAATTTTGGTAACTTTGAAATCAATTCTATCGACTTGTCCGAAATCATCGGCATACTCCAGATGTCCAACGTTTCAAGCTCTTGTAAGCTTTCCAAGTTCGACATTCCAGTGTCGCTTACAGAATTTAACTCGTGTAAATATAATCTTTTTAACGTTTTCATACTACGAAACGCTTCCATTCCTGAATCGTCAAGCTGAGCTAAATCACGCAACGTCAATCTTTTCAACGGCTTTTCTTTCAACGCTAAAAGCCCCTGCGAACCAAAATTTGAACAACGAAAAATCACCAGACTCGATAACTTCGGCAACTTATTCAAATACTCGCCCGCCGCATCCGTAATAGAGAAATCATACATGTCCAACGTGTCAAGATTTTTCGCGCCGACTAACTCCGCAATCGCGCCGTCGTCAACCATATTCGACATGTGCTTTAATGAACGAATCGCCGGCATCTTCGCAATCACGCCAATCGCGCTCGCCGAAATATTAACATTACCCCGAATGTCCAACGCCCTCAATTTCGGCAATTTCTCAATATTCATCAAACCAAATTCAGAAAACGTACAATAATTAATCACCAACGATTCAAGCTCATTCAACTTGCCCAGATGAGATAACGCCCCGTCCGTCAAATAAGCATTTCGCGATAAATCAAGATTGCGAATCGACGGAAAAGACTTCTCAATAAACGCCGCCGATACATCAGTAATAGTCGCATTCGTCGCCGAAAGCGTCTTCAATTTTTTCAATCCCGATATTTTAGAAAATACCGCGTCATTAAGACCGCGAAAATTCGCAACCTGCAACGTCTCTACCTCGACCTGCTTCCCAAATACATCAAACATATCCGGCGTCATCGCTGCGCCGTCAACATTTATTAACGTCAACTCGCCCTCCGACGACAACTTGTAAGTTCCGCTTAACTTCTTGATTATCTCAATCGCCTCTTTCGCCCTGCCCGACGGCTCTTTACTCGACTTGTCCGAAGACGATTTGTCTGACGGAGATTTCAAATTTTCAGCTTTATCATCCGGTTGCGAAACGGCTAAATTTGCTGTTTTAATCTCCGAAACCGCTGGCGTTGGAGCTGGAGTCGAATCCGTCGCTGGCGTTAGAGCTGGAGTCGAATCTGGTGTTGGCGTTGGAGCTGGAGTCGAATCTGGTGTTGGCGTTGGAGCTGGAGTCGAATCCGGTGCTGGCGTTGGAGCTGGAGTCGAATCTGTCGCTGGCGTTAGGGCTGGAGTCGAATCCGGTGTTGGCGTTGGAGCTGGAGTCGAATCTGTCGCTGGCGTTGGAGCTGGAGTCGAATCCGATGTTGGCGTTAGCGTTGGAATCGCAAATGGATCCGGTGTCGTTTCTTTACATATTTTACATTCGGACGATGTTGTTTTTATCTGGGTTATATTTTGCGGCGTATTTTCTTTACAACCAAATGGTATCGCACACAATAATATTGCCGTTAAAATTAAAGAACGTTTCATAATTTTTTTCTCCTATACTTTTGTTGTGGGAAGGAAATTTTTTGTAATATAATCAGTGGAATTTTTGTTTTTTTCATTGAGTCGCTCAATTGTTGATTTGAAATTATCATGTCTCAATTGTTTCTGCTATTCAGTGGATTATTTTTTTAAAAGTGGACAAAGGGGACAATCCGGCTTGAAATCTAGGATTAGCGAACAAGAAATAAAACAAATTTTTTGCTGATACATTACAATTTTTTACATTTTTAAGTCGTCTGAAAAACGTAATCTGACGACAACGCACGAAAAAACATTGTTGCCGGTTTTTTAATTCTGAATTGATTTTTTATTGACTGAAAATTTAATCGCGAACAATTTACTATTTACCTAGTTTTTGACAATTGTTTTATTCAAAAGTTTGCGATTATTATTTTTGTCGATATATTCGTTTCTTGCTAGTCCGGCGGCGCCGATGTATCCGGCGTCTGAACCTAACGCTGAAAAATCAATCGCTAGATTATCTACAATCGCCTTGAACGTGGATTTTCTAATTCCATCGATAACAGTTTGCAAAAATAACTTTCCGACCTTTGAATTTTTTCCTCCAAACGTCATTGCGCCAGCAAGTAAAATACACGCTGGATCAATCGTATGCAAAATTGACGTAATTCCAATTGCAAGATATTTCGCCGTTTCAACAATTATCTCAATTGCTAATTCGTCTCCGCGTTCTGCTTCTTCGTAAACGATTCTTGGAATATCGCTCAATCTTGTTTCAGGCGAGATATGATTTCTGATTGTTGATTTTCTGTAATTTGTCAATAGCAAAGTTCTCCTCGCAACTCCCAACGCGCCGGCGTAAGCTTCAAGATGTCCGCGAGCGCCGCAACCGCATAGCATCGCGTTTTCGGAACTGTCAATTGGTATATGTCCGCATTCGCCGCCGTAACCGCTTGAACCATTTATTGAATGTCCGTCTAAAATTATTCCGCAACCGATGCCCGTTCCTAAAGTCAACAACGCAACGCTCGGATACTTCGCCGCCGAACCAACCCAAAACTCGCCAAACGCCGCCGCATTCGCGTCATTGCAAAATACTACCGGCTTGCCAATGTTTTTTTCTAACTCAATTGTAATCGGAAATTCATTCCAACCGTGTAAATTCGCCAACTCGCGTAAACATTGCGTCTTTAAATCCATTGTTCCGGGAATACCTAATCCAATTCCGCAACATCGATATTCATCTATTCCCAGCACCTTAAAAATTGAACGTATCGACTCCGAAATCAATCGTACTGCGTCGCACGGGTCGGCTTCGGTTCTAATCGCAACAAAGCTGCTGCTCTTGCCATTTAAATCTACCGCGCCGACGTGGATTGAACGTCCTAAATCATCAACAAGTCCTATTTTCATACTTGTCGCGCCAACGTCAACCCCAACAAAAAACGGCGCAGACGCCTCGCTTGCATTAAGCAATAATCTTTGATTCTGATTTCGATTCATAACAAATAAAAAAAATTAATGGGATATAACTCAAATTTTATAAAATTCGCGTTCCATTAAGGACAACCTTATTATTGAATATACTTTCTTCTTTGTAGTTATTAAAAATTTGAGTTTTTAGAAATTCTCTTTTAGTATTTTTGTAATATTTCAACTGAATATTTGTTTTATCTCGCGAGTCGCTAATCCCAGATTTCAAGCTAGTTTGTCCTCTTTGTTCCCTTAAAAATAATTTGATTTTTTGTTGAAGTTTAAAATAATTCTTGAAAAAGAATAAAAGCCAATGGTATTTTTTTAAGTGGACTTATGGGACGATGGGGACATCAGGAACAAACTAACTTAAAATCTGGGATTAACGACTCAGAGACAAAAATTCTGCTGATATTACAAAAACCTTTAGCTTTCTGATAGTTAATCAGCCGGTTTTAACTGAGTAACTCATGTTATGCAGTAGTTGTCCGTTAGTAGGCGGCAATTGATCTGGTAGGCGACCTTTCGCCGAAAGGTCGCGTCGGCGTTAGCCGACGGTAAATCTGAATTGATTTTAATTATTGTCGAATCCGTTTTTATCGTTGCCTTCGGCAACGCGACCTTTCGGCGAAAGGTCGCCTACCTGATCTGGGGTAGCAAGCAACGCGACTGATCTGGGGTAGCAAGTGCGTAACATGAGTTACATTTAATTTGCTTCCATGAAGAAATTGGCTACGCTTTGGCGGCAGGCTTCGGAGATGTTTTTGGTCTTTATGGTTTTTGTTGATTCTGATTTCTCATAACTCTGACGTCTTGACGGAGACGTTAACCAAAGTTTAGGTCTTTGAGGCATCCGCTCGCAAAAAGCTCTAATCTGATGAGGACGAATCTTTGTGTCCGTATGTCCATGAACTATCATTATCGGTTGATTCACTTTTTTTATAATCGGATCAACATCTATAAATTGACAATCATACCACAAACCTAAAACATATCGCCGCCATTTTTCGTAAACAAATATTGCAGATTGCTTTATCGAATAAGAAATCACTTGCAAAAACAAAATTGCCATAGAGAAATTTATCGTCCGCCTTCTTGCTAACTTGGCAGATTTAACAAGAGCATTCCAGCAATTCTTACTAAACAATCGACTCTCCGCCGTCGGCGCGTCCAACACAATTGATTTAACTCTCGAATCAGAACCCGCCGCACAAAGCGCAATTGTCGCCCCCTTGCCTAGACCAAAAATACTAATTCCTTTTCCGTCTTTATTGTCTTTAATTTTCGCCCAATTATTTGTCCGTGAATTATCGTTAAAATTTTTGTTAAAATTATCGTTACAATAATTATTACAATTTTTATTCTCGTTATCGTTATAATTTTCTCTCTTACAAACATACTCGATAGCGGCTTTAACGTCATTCATGTCCGCCGCCGTCAACCAAGGAGCAGGATAATCCTTAACGCAAATATCACTTTTACCATGATTTCTAAAATCAAATGTAAATACGTTAAATCCTTCAAATGTAAGCGTTTCAAGATACGGCGCAATATTCGATCTGCTGCCGTTTAATTCATGACAAAATAAAATCGTTCCATGATTTATTTCGTTTCTACTTGAGATAAATAATCCGCGAAGCGTTATGCCGTCGTCTGAAGTAAACTCAATTTCGTCTCCTTCCGGCAATTCGTCGGAATATCGCAACGGAAGCCAAGACGTCTCCGAAAAAAGATGACTCGCCCGCATACAAGGCGAAAAAATAAAAATCCGACCGGCAATATGCAAAAATAACGTAATTCCTAAAACAATAAACGCCGGAAACAAAATTTGTGAAATAATCATCATATTTTAAACGCCTTTTAAACTACTCGCACCTGAATTTTCAGCTAGAGCCGACTAATTATACTTTGAACGAGAACAAATGATTCTTTTTTTAGGGGACACAAAGGAGACTTTGTTGTTTGAAATCGGAGATTAACAACTTAAACGAAATCGTTTTTGAGTCGTTTCAAACAGATTTTCAACCAAAACATCCCCTTTGTCCCATTAAAAAACATCAACTAAATCGAGCATCTCTAAAAGCTCAAATTATATTTGATAATTTTTGATAATTTTGTCAAAAATAAATTTTTAATCTGTCATTATTTTATACCGAAAAAAAACTAATCATTTGTTTCTGCTCAAAGTATAATTACTTTAAATATCTGTTGTTTCTCAGAGATTTTGTTTCGGCGGTTGCGTTTGTAGTCGTATTAGATGAAGGCGTTAGGTTTGGCGAGGTGAACGAAACTTGTCTGTTGTTTGAATCTAAACTTGACGTATTTACCGACGGTAACGGCGCGGGTCTCAACGAAAGATCTTTTTGTGTTTCGCCTGAATTGTTTACGGGTTGATTAGTCGTGAAATCATTTATAACTTTTGGCGAAATTTTTGATCCTTTGTCCGATTCAATTACTTTTGGCGCGAGAACCGGCGGTTTTTCTTCGATTGGTTTTTCGTTGATAATTTCGGTTTTTACGTCTGCTTTTATTGTTCCGGCGGGCAACAAGTTTTCGGCGTATTGGAATTGTTGATATCTTTCGCGGCTTAAAATTTTTGGTCTTGTGAAACCGTAATTTATTCTTCGGCTTGCGTCTTCGGCTCTTGCTCTTCTTTTTGCGTCGAAGTACGCTTTCGAGGGCCACGAACCTTCAACCAAATAAACGTTATCATATTCTAACAACGAACCTTTCCGATAATGTAACGTTGTAATTGCGATATTGTAATCGATTATTGCGCGATAATATTCCGTATCGGCTTCCGCTAATCTTCTTTGTGCGTCTAGAACTTGATCTAGCGTAGTCGTGTATGCCGCGAAAGCCGCTGTTACTGCGCTGACTTCTTCTGTTGCCGCGATTCTGCGTTGTAGCATTGTAACGCTTGTTTGATACGCTTGCGTAATTTCGCGGAATGAATCCGCTAATTGATGAGATAATTCTAATTCTTGTTCTTGCAAAATAGCTCGTGATTTAGCTAAATTTAATTGAGCGTTACGAACTCCGGCTAATTCTCTTCTCCATCCGAAAGGCATTGATGCGTTTAATCCTAAAACCCATCCGCTGTAATTTCCGCTTGTTAAACTTCCGATTGCGTTGCTTTTATGATTTCCTTGATTTATAAGTTCTTCGCCAGCTCCGTTCCATCTGTATCCGCCGGTCAAATCGACTTGCGGCATGAGGAAATTTTTCGACGCGATTAGTTCGAGTTCTCGTTTTTTCACTTCCCATTTTTGTTTTCTCAATTCCGGCGATCTGTACAACGCTTCGCACACGATATTTTGCCAATCGAGTTTAATTGGCGCGGTGAGCGGTTCGTTGTTTGGTCTAATCAATCGACCGTCTGTTACGGCTAATCCTAAAATAGAACGAAGCGCGGATTCGGTTCGGAATAAATTCGTTTGAGCCGATTCGGTCTGACCTCTAAACGTGTAATAATTATTTCGAGCTTGCGTTTCGTTTTGTGCAGACCCGCCTTTCGCGCCGTGATCTCTCATGGTGCGAATTTGAACCCAAGTTTGATGAGCGGCATCGCGACCTAATTTAACGGATTCGAGTCGATGATAAGCGTAGTACAAATTCCAGTATGCTTTTTCTACGTCAGCGACAAGATTTCGAGTTGCCATTTCGAAATCGTTGATTGCTTGATCCGTATTGATTCGCGCGATAACAACGCCGGAATAAACGCCGGGTTGACCATTAGGACCAGCGATTCGATTAAATTGAATTCCATTTCCGCGAAACAACGGTTGAACAAATCCGCCTTCGAGATAACTTGACCACCCGTCGCCCAAAGTGGGATTACCGCTATATTGATATTGATTTGATTGATTTAAGTAAAATCGCGTTCCTGTTGCGGTGGTTTTATTTACACCGACTCCAAGCGTTCCGACGTCAGTTTGCGGACTTCCGGGCGTATCGCGTTTTTCCCATTGAGTTGTGGCGGACAACATCGCGTCGAAAGCTGATAATGCAGCTTCAACTCCGTATTGTGGACTGCTTTCGGTCAATGCAATATCGTAAACGGTGCCGACGGCATTGGGCGATGAAAGTAAAGCTCCGGAAACGCCGGAAGTTCCGCCGCTGGAGAATCCTACGCCGTTTAGCGTGCGGATTACTTTGCAATTTTGTAAAGCAATTTGAATTGCTTCTTCAAGTGAAATGTCCCAAAATCCAGTCGGTTCAGGGTTTGTAAGCGTCAATGGTTCGATAGCGCCGCAGACTTCGTTGAGTTTAGGGACGTCGGCGTCGGGATAATCGATGCGGGTCGCGTGAGTTTTGAGATACTTCTGATATTGTCCCTTTTCAGTAAGATAAATCGGCTGTTGAGGCTGACAACCAACGAGGTTAATCAGACATAAAACGGCAATGCCAACCAAAAGGGTAATTGATATTTTGTGAAGGGAACTCATGTTTTCTTCCTTTAGCTAATTATGCAGTTAGTAATGTAGAATTTAACGATTACTAATGCAAAAGGAGTATTCAACCTGTGTTAACCGGAATATTTAAGTAATTTATAACGAGCAATAATTACGTTAAATTTGCGAAGTCTATTAAATACTGTATCAAGGCGGTTTTTTAAGCAAAAAATTGTAAAATAAGCTCGATATAATTTTTAGTAATTCGATTGTGATTATGTATTGTATTAGCGAGTTTTGAGCCGGTTTTTATATTTTGCGACTTTTGAGCATCAAAGCGGGCGACGATGGCAAATTGAGTAAGTTCTTGGAAAGAAAATCATTGAGCGTTTTATTTTTCCGGCTTAAAGTCAAAATCGAGTTTAGCGAGCGGAATAATCTAATGATGTAAATTTTTATTCGATTTGCAACTATTACAACACTTCTTTGTTTTTTCGGCGAAGTTGTTGGTTACCCCTAAATATTCTTAAAGCAATCCGCGCAACAATAATTATCGGGTTTTCCCGCAAAATCCAAATCGTCAGACTAATCGAAAAAGTTTAATTTATCGGCAAACTTTTTTTATTTTTTTCAGACACTTTAATAGATAAAGTCAACCTAGATTATCTAAATCAACAAAAAAGAAAGATAGGAAAGAAATCAGCAACAGCTCATCGAATAAACAATCCCTTCGGGTAACTTCTAAAAACTAATTTTATTAGGAACGTGGCTGTCCCGCCTGCATGACATACGGCTAAATATGCGGTCGAAACGACTGCGTTCCTAATAAAAATAAATTTTACATGAGGTTTTTAGATGTTCCCTTGAGTTGTTTCAAAAGATTTTCACCTCAAACATCCCCTTCGTTCTCAATGACCCCTTAATAGCAATACGCAATTAAATTTAATTTGTCCAATCGAGTCCTACATCGATTGAGGTTGCGGAATGCGTTAAAGCTCCTACGCTTATTCTTTCAACTCCAGACTCTGCAATTGCTTTTACGGTTGATAGTCTTACACCGCCGGAGGCTTCTAGTTGTACGTTTACTCCGGCATGATTTCGCATTTCTACTGCTTTACGCAACATTTCCGGAGTCATGTTATCTAACAAAACAATATCCGGCTCAACCGTTAATACTTGAGCGAATTGTTCCAAGTTGTCAACCTCAACCTCGACAATTTTGAAACTTGCCGCTTCGTTACCAAATCTGGTTTGCAAATATTCTTTTGCCTTGCTTACAGCTTCCGCCGGATTGTAAATTGTTCTTTCTTGTCCAAAGGCAAGATGATTGTCTTTGATCAAAATTGCGTCGTATAATCCTGTTCTGTGATTTTGACCTCCGCCGCAACGTACAGCGTATTTTTCCAATCGACGCCAGCCAAGAGTTGTTTTTCGCGTATCATAAATTTTCGCCGACGTACCAGAAATCGCCTCGACATATTTTCGTGTCAAGGTTGCAATTCCGATCAATCGACCAACAAGATTTAATAAAGGTCGTTCTGCCATCAATATTCCGCGAACTGAACCGGTTATTCGACCAAGTTGCGTTCCGCGTTTGACAAATTTACCGTCCTCGATTTCAGTCGCCGAGTCTGATTCCCACATCAAACTTGAGTTGATTGCATTAATTAACGTCGGAATTGCCAGCAATCCTGCAACTACCGCGTCTTCGCGAATCGCTACCGACGCGCCGCCAGACGTTACTTCAGGAATCAATGCAAGACTCGTCAAGTCGCCGATTACCGAAATGTCTTCGTCCAATGCAAGCGAAACTAAACGAATTAAATCTTGCTCGATAAATTCGTTCCACTCGTTTTGATAAAATTCTTTAATCATGGTTTTTTGAAATTAGAAATTAGAAATTCGGAATGCAGAATTATGTTTTTTGTTTTTGATTGGTAATTGGGAAGTATTGCCGTTGAATTTTAGTATCCGTTCAGGTCGCGTCGGCGTTAGCCGATAATAAATCTGAATTGATTTTAATTATTGGGAATCTCTAAAAATTAAATTTTTATTAAAACCGCGTAGCGGTTTCCCAAAATAGCGATGGGTAAAAATTCGCTAGAATTTTCACCCATCGAAAAAAAATCGCGTTACAAATTTATTTTCAACGGGTGAAATCGCATTGCGAATTTATTTTCGACGGGTGAAATCGCATTGCGATTTCACCCATCGCTATTTTGGAGTTGTCCCTACGGGACAAGGTTGATGTTTTGATTCAAATTAAAAATATTCCACTGATATATTACCCAATTTTTTCTTTACTTGGTTCTCGTTGTATTTCTTCCATTTTGCATCCGACATTTTTGCCGGCAAAAGCAATTCCCAGAAGAATGATTTTTCCAGAGTATTTGTTGTAATAACGTCGTTCGTGTATTTGTTTCATTGCTTCTTTGAGTAAGGTATTTATTTTCTTTTTGGCGTGATATTTTATTTCGGCAATAACCGTAACACCGGATTGTTC